>JAYVVL010000298.1:0-10200 GCA_043787035.1 Synechococcales cyanobacterium | reverse complement strand
CATCATCAAAGTCCTACTGCGCGTTATTCTTCTACGTCACCATATCAAACTACTGGACTGCAAAATCGGGTCGGTATTGAGAGATTGTCCACTAGTGTTGATTGGGATTTAAATACGTTCTGATCGATTACTTGATTTCATACCAAGTCCCTCCGATCGTCTTTTGTGCTGGCGAGTACATCTGCTTTAGAAACTCAAAAAACTCTACGGGAATGTACGGCACATCATTATTGACGATGTACAGATAAGGCGGACGAGCGGCCTTAAGTTGGGCTTGTATCAGCGTCCATTGATTCGGAAGCAAGATGGCGGAAATTGTTCCGAGTAATGGGATGGCCTGAGTCCGATTCGCTAAGACATAGAACGTCGGATCGCCGATCACATACATCGGTCCCGGTTTGCGTCCCGGTTCATTGACAAATTTGACGGCTTCTTCCGCCAGTGCGTAGTTCGGTGCGAGTTGCGTTTGGTAAGCAAGCTGGGTCTCGGATGTGAGGGGAAGGCCCGATCGCGCCATGGCCATGCTCGTGTTACCCACCGCCAAGACGTTGAACCCGACCAGTCCCAGCAGACAGGCCGCAACCAGTCCCCGGTTCCAGCGCCGAGCCTGGGATTGCAGCGCCAAATCAATGCCCTTGGCGGCTAAAACAGCGATCGGGACGAGCAATAAGAAAAAGTGATATCGCCACCAGGACTGCGTTTGGATGGAAATGGTAAGCAAGCCTAAACCTAGCCACACGATCATCTGAACCATGAGGTAGTCGAGTTTTTTGGTCCGAAGCATTTGGACGATCGCAAAAACCGACAACACGGTCAACGGTGCAAATCGCTGAAACCAACTAAAAATTGATCTGATTAATGTTGGGAAGGGTTTCTTGGGCAAATTTTTGACCATGAGAACTGGATGCTGAACCATGGTGTAGAACGCTTCTCCAAGCATCCCCGTTGAAGCCCAGTACAGCAAGACCGGGATTAGGGGCATGGAAATTCCCAGCAGCACTGGAATAACATTGTGAACCACTGCGCCAACCCAAGGCTGGTTTTGTTTGATCAAAGCATGGAATAAATAAACGAGCCAAAGTCCCACAATGAGTGGCAAGAAAATCAACTTAAACAATAGAATGATGCCGCCCGCAATGCCGGACAAAAACAGCCATCGCCATCGAGTTTTCGGATACTGAGCGGCCTGCCACGTACACCACACTAAGGTATACATGGGCAGGCCAATCAAAGATTCCACTTGCATCTGTTCGTCTGGATCAATCAGGCTAAAGTAGACTCCTGCTGATAGCCACGGCAACAAAATCGCAATCCACGATCGCGTAAAATACTGCGCTAGCGTCAAGCGCAACATCGTGGCTAACGCGATCATCCATAGACCATCAAACAGATGCATCCCAACGCCCGTAAAGCCAAAAAGCTTCCCAGCAATCAGGTAGACTCCGAAGATTCCCGGTGGTTTGACATCCCAGAAATCTCGGTAGAGTAAAGCTCCTTTTGCAAACTGTTCGGCATACAGCATAAAGGCAACTTGATCGACCCAAAAAGGCGCCGGTACCCGCAGAAGGGCGAGAAAAATGACGATCGCAATGACTAAGATCTCTCCGTAACGAAGCAAGAATTGATCTTTATTAGAGTTGACAACGTTCATCTATAAACTATCCTAAAATTTCAACCTGAATCTTTTAAAATCAATTGAACGCTCGATCGGCTTGGAGTTCTGTGCTATTCACTGCACTATTTGCTTCACTGTTACTGTGAAAACTGAGCAGAGTCAGTCGCATCGCATTGCGCTGTAGAGCCTGGTTGTATCAATAATTTCTATGAATTGCTGGCTGTTCTAACCGGGCTAACGCCTTGAGTCACGGACTGATAGATATCATCCAATGCCTGAACCGAGGCTTCCCACGAGTAGAAATCTTTGACCAGCTCTCTTGCTTTGCACACAAGATTTTGACGCAACGATGGATTGTGGAAAATCTGCAAAATAGCATCTGTAAAGTCATAGGGCGTGTCGGCGACTAAAAGATGCTCCCCCGGAACTGCCCGCAGTCCGCCAAGGCCCACCGTTGTCGCCACCACTGGAATGCCTGCGGCCATCGTAAGACTTTATTTTGAATCCCAGATCCCGATCGCATCGGCGCAATGGAGACCGTGGCCCGTGCCAAATACTCATTCAAATCTGGAACATAGCCGAGAAACTTAACGCCCGTTTGGGAACAGGTGCGAACCAGTTTTACAGGCGGATTAGGGCCGATCACGATTAGCTCGGAATCGGCGTGGCGCGATCGCAACATGGGGAATACATTTTGCGCGAAGTAGCTAATGACAGCAATGTTAGGCCCGTAGCCCATATTGCCGACAAAAACGATCGACAGTTTTTCAACGTCTTTGATATGGACAATTGGATAGTCCGGGCAATGAACGCCATTGGGTACGACGGATAAGTTCTTAAAGGCTCCGATCGTTTTCTGATCCGTTGCCGAAGAAATGATGGCATGAGCGACCTGCGCTGTAACTTTGCGATCGTAGTTCAGCATTCGCCACGACTGCACAAGATAGAATGCCGCTGTAACCCAGTTTCAATCGCGGGCTAGACAAGCTAAATTCAGCGACCAAGCATCCACAAAGTCCATGACCACAGGCACCGAATTTCCCTTCGGAAGCCACAGCACCACTTTCGCCATCTGGAGATAAATCACATCAAAGCTCTCGGCGGCTAGCAATTGCTGTATCCGTCGCTGAATTTCTTGGCTAAACCACTGCGGAATCTGGAACAGGAAATCATAGGTGCTGACTCGTCCGATGTTTTGCATTCGGCGCTGCTGGGTGATGGGGAACAGTTCCATGGATGCACAATATTGGCCCACCTGGTCGATTCCCGCCGCATCGCAGTCTTCTTCGATACTGGAGACAAGGGTAATTTGGTGGGTTTTTGAGAGCAGTGCCATCTGGTGATAAGACCTCAGCCGATCGCCCTGGCTGAGTGGAAATGGAAATGACATCTCCTTTACGGATGGTAGTAAAAAGCAACGCCAAGCACGATGTACGTCGCCATTAAGAGCGTGCCATCAAGCCAATTCGATCGCCCGCCAAAACAAATCAGATTGCTCACGGCAACGGCGATCGCGACAGCAATGACTTGGAAGAGATTAAAATTGAGGTCGATCGGCTGATTGATAATCTGCCCGATGAAAACCAAAACGGGAGCGACAAACAGCGCAATCAACAGACTGTCGCCTGAGATGGTGGCCATCGCGAGATCCATTTTATTATTTCGGGCCAGCCGAATGACCGTGACATATCCAGAAATATCACTCACCAAGGGCAATAAGATTACGCCTGTAAACAGTGGCGTGAGTCCGAGACGTTGGGTTTCCGCTTCGACCACTCCCATAAAGAGTTCTGATTCTAAAGCTAGGGCGATCGTTGAAATCAGCAGCACGGATATCCAGAGCCATGGATTTGGAATCTCTTCTTCAGCTTCTTCAAGTTGGCCGACTTGATATAAGTAACTATGAGTTTTGAGCGAAAAAACCAATGTGAGCAAATACACTAAAATCAACACAGTTGCGACCACCAGTGACAAATTATGAATCGCAATAGGGTTCACAAGATTAGAGGTGTTAATCACCATGGACGGCAATGCTATAGCCGTCACCGCCAAGGTCATGGAGGTTCCGTTTACCCTAGCCCGAATCGGCTGAAAGGTCTGTTCTTTGTAGCGCAATCCGCCGGACAACATCGCCAACCCTAGCAAAAGCAACAACGCACCCAAAATGCTTCCCGTGATACTCGCTTCAACAATGTCTACTAATCCTTTTCTCAACGCCACGATCGCAATAATCAGTTCTGTCGCATTCCCAAAGAGCGCATTCACCAATCCGCCGATCGTCGGTCCGGTCACGAGCGCAAGCTTCTCCGTAGCGGTTGCGAGTGCGACGGACAGTGGAGCAATGGCCAAGAGGGAGCAGACAAAAATGGCCGTTTCGCCCCAGTGCAAGAGTTCCGCTGCGATCGAGAGCGGAATGAATATTAGCAAGCCGTAGAAGAGCGATCGGAGCATGGAGGATTGGGAATGAAGAATTGAGAATGAAGAATTGAAAACGAGAGTCTATTCTCGACGTTTATCCTTCCTCTGATAACTCCATCCACCGATCGGTTGAGGTTTCAATCTCCTTTTCTAGCGCGACCAATCGATCGGACAACGTTTTTACTTCGCTATAGGAAGGCTGGTTTTCAGAGAGTTGTTTTTCGATGGATGCTTTCTCAGCTTCTAGTTTAGGAATCGCTGCTTCTAAGGTTTCATGTTCTCGCTTCTCTTTAAATGATAGTTTTTTAACCGTGGTGGTTTTAGAGGCTGGAGGCGTTGGCGCAATAGCCGAGGCGATCGGTGCGACGGCACTTTTCGTCACCTTTGGCGCTTCTGCGGCGGCGAGTTCGTCTTTCCTATAGTCTAAGTAGATGGAATAGTTTCCGGGGTAGCGTTTGATATTTCCGCCCGGTTCTAAGGCAAAAATTGACTCTACGGTCCGATCGAGGAAATAGCGATCGTGGGACACCACTAGCACTGCGCCCTTGAAGTCCTCTAGATATTCTTCCAAAACCGATAGCGTTTGTACATCTAGATCGTTGGTTGGTTCATCCAGAATCAAGACATTTGGCGCACTCAGCAACACTTTCAACAGGAATAACCGCCGCTTCTCTCCGCCTGAGAGTTTTTCGATCGGTGCATATTGTTGGTTAGGTGCAAATAAGAATCGCTCTAGCATTTGCGATGCGGTGATAATCGATCCGTCGGAGGTTTTGACCAGTTCCGCTACAGCTTTTAGATAATCAATCACCCGCTGATTGCCATCCATGCCATCTTGCAAATCGTCAGAGTGTTGATCAAAATAACCAAATTGAATCGTTGAACCGATTTCAACACTTCCTGAATCTGGTTCTATTCTGCCTGTAATCAGATTCATCAACGTCGATTTCCCAGCTCCATTTCCGCCGATGATCCCGATCCGATCTTCGCCCGTAAATTCGTAGGTGAAATCTTTGATAAAGGTGCGATCGCCGTAGCTTTTGGAGACATTTTCCAGCACCGCAACTTTCTTGCCGATGCGTCTGCCTAGGGTTGAAATTTCAATTTTCCCCTGCGCTTCTTTGAACTCGGTCTCCTTCATCTCCTCAACGCGACCGATTCGCGCTTTTTGCTTCGTACTTCGCGCCTTGGGTCCGCGCTGGAGCCATGCCAATTCCCGACGCAGCACCCCCGCAAATTTGCGCTGACTGCTGGCAGACGATTCTTCTTGAAGGGCTTTCTTCTCTAGGTAATACGAGTAATTTCCTTCATAACCAAACAAATCAGCCCGATCGATTTCCAAAATCCGATTCGTGACTTGATCCAAGAAATAGCGATCGTGCGTAACCAAAAGCAGCGCACCCTGATATCGCATCAAATAACTCTGCAACCACTCCACCGAATCCGCATCCAAATGGTTAGTCGGCTCGTCCATCAGCAGCACGTCGGGCTGGGTCAAAATCGCCGTCGCGATCGCAATCCGCTTCCGATAACCGCCGGACAAATCGCCCACTCTTGTCGTAAAGTCCGTGATCCCCAACTGATTCAAAATCACCTTGGCCTGGGTTTCAATTTCCCACGCCCCGGAATTTTCCATCTCTTCCGTCAATACCGACAGTCGTGCGAGGAGCTTGTTGCTTTCTTTGCCCGTGGCTGTCGCCAATTTTTCCGACACTGATTCATACTCATGAATCAAGGTCACAACTTCACCACAATCCGCGAAGACTTGCTCTAAGACCGTCTTCTCCTCATCGACCGGAGGCTGCTGGGGCAAATACACGACGCGAATGCCGTTGGGGATATCAATTTCACCCCCATCGATCGGCTCCATTCCCGCAATCATTTTGAGCAACGTCGATTTGCCTGACCCATTTGTACCGATCAGACCCACGCGATCGCGCTGCTCTAGGACAAAATTCCCCGATTTCAGCACCTCTTTGATGCCAAAATCCTTCCGAATCGATCGCAATGTTAAAAGTGCCATGAAACCCACTTGCCAAAAAAGCCTCTACGAAGATTATCACCCTGTGAGCACAATGCTTAATAACCTGTGACCAGTATCACACCTAAAATGGCGGTTCTCCGGAATGATGGCTTAAGTATGAAGTAAGTGCTTTTACCGATGACAACTCAGCTTCACTCCAAAAAATCTACCCTGCCTGACGAGGTTCCCCATGTGTATTAGCGACGTTGTTCAGCAAGCTCTCACGACCGGATGGCTCACCCTAGAGGCCGAAGATGAACTGCGGAGTCTTCTCCGGCATCACTACGGATATGACGACCTCTGTGCCTTTATGTCGCTGCAATCTGCGGCCATGACCGGAACCGTGAAACAAGAGTCTCGTCTTCTGCGCCCCTTAAGCGTTAGCGAAGTTATGGAACGGTCAACCGTGTAATTCTTGGATGTGGCTCATTCGTGGGGTCGGAAGCATCCAGGAAGTGTCGTTCTGTGCGACGCTTGATCGTAGCCGAATTTTTATGCGCATCATATGCAAACTCTGACGCCGCCTACTGCACCGCCAACTCCTGAAATGCTGACTGTAGCGCCGACTTCTCTCGCCGCGACCCTTTCTACCGATCCTGCCATCCGTCGTCGCAAAACACGATCGGTTCCGGTGGGCAGCATTATGATCGGCAGCGAACACCCGGTCGCCGTTCAGTCGATGATCAACGAAGACACCCTCGACATTGAAGGCGCGGTGGCAGGGATTCGTCGTCTCCACGAAATTGGATGTGAGATTGTCCGCGTCACGGTTCCAAGCATTGCCCATGCGAAGGCCATGGAACAAATCCGCGATCGGCTTCATACAACGTACCAAAATGTGCCCTTAGTGGCCGATGTCCATCACAATGGAATGAAAATTGCCCTTGAAGTGGCAAATTACGTTGATAACGTTCGAATTAATCCCGGCTTGTACGTTTTTGAGAAGCCACTCGAAGGCCGGACTGAGTACACAGCGCAAGAATTTAAGGAAATTGGCGATCGGATTTTGGAAACGTTGGCCCCGCTGGTCATTAAGCTCCGGGATCAAAACAAGTCCATGCGCATCGGCGTCAATCATGGTTCTCTGGCCGAGCGGATGCTGTTCACTTACGGCGACACACCTGCTGGAATGGTGGAGTCGGCGTTGGAGTTCATTCGCATGTGTGAATCTCTCGACTTTTATAATATTGAAATCTCCCTCAAAGCCTCTAATGTCCCGGTCATGCTAGCGGCAAACCGTCTGATGGTTCAGCGGATGGATGAGCTTGGAATGGCGTATCCATTGCACCTCGGCGTAACGGAAGCGGGAGACGGCGAGTATGGCCGCATTAAGTCTACGGCTGGCATCGGTACACTTTTAGCTGAGGGAATTGGCGATACGATTCGGGTGTCATTGACGGAGGCTCCGGAAAAGGAAATCCCGGTGTGCTACGGGATTTTGCAGGCGCTAGGGTTACGTCGCACGATGGTGGAGTATGTGGCTTGCCCGTCCTGCGGTCGGACACTATTCAATCTTGAAAATGTGCTGCATAAGGTTCGCGAGGCCACGAGCCACTTGGCTGGGTTGAATATTGCTGTGATGGGTTGCATTGTGAATGGACCGGGCGAAATGGCGGATGCGGACTATGGCTATGTGGGGAAAACGGCAGGGACGATCGCGCTTTATCGAGGACGCGAAGAAATCAAGCGGGTTCCTGAGTCCGAAGGTGTGGTGGAGTTGGTGGCGTTGATTAAGGGGGATGGCAAGTGGGTTGAACCTGAGGAAGTGTAGGGGCGCGATCGTATTTATGACCCGGACCTCTGGTGAGCCGGGTCGATGCCATTAACCCCTACGGTTCTCTCCGTTTATGTCAAACACTCTGAACCCTCGAACCATTGGGCTTACGGGCGGAATAGCGATGGGCAAAACGACGGTTTCTAATTACCTCGAAACTCATCATCACTTTACTATTTTGGATGCGGATATCTATGCTCGTGATGCTGTGGTGCCCGGTACTTGGGCGATCGCAGCCATTATTGATCGCTACGGTCCTAGCATTTTGCTCCCCGATGGCACCCTCGATCGCCCTGCCCTCGGAGCCAAGATCTTTGTCGACCCCGCCGAACGCCGTTGGGTCGAAGCCCAGATCCATCCCTTTGTACGGATGAAGCTAATCCAGAACCGCGATCGGTCTCTTCAAGAGTTTCCTGGTCAGCCTGTTGTTTTGGTGGTGCCGTTACTCTTTGAAGCGGAGATGAGCGATCTGGTTACAGAGACTTGGGTGATCTACTGCTCACCCGATCGTCAGTTGCAACGGCTGATGACACGATCGAATCTGTCTGAAGCACAAGCCCAAGCTCGAATATCGTCCCAGCTTGACATCCAAATTAAATGCAGCAAAGCCACCTGGGTTTTAGATAATTCAACTCAGGTGGAGAATCTGTACGCTCAGATCGATCGGGCTATTTCAAGACCTCGGGAGACGGGGGAACGCTATTGAGAGTTGGGCTGCTGAAAGTTAAGGGTGTGCTATTCAGCGTCGAACTAGGAATAGGCGTCGCTATTTGAAAGACGACCGGAGCCATGGGAGTCATTTCAGGAGATGTAATGGGTGTCCCTAAAACAGGTTGCATCGTTGCCATGACTTGTTCAAGGGTCCGATCGCTGGTCAGATAGAAGTGCCCTGTGAGCTTGCCTTGAGCCACGCGGCGGGTGACGCGCCAGCCCGGTTCTAGATTGATTTTGGCAAACCCTGAAGTCAATCCGCCGACTCGCCCCACTAAAAGATCGGGAATCGGTTGGTTCTTGATAGTACTGCGCGCCATGAGCCGAAGATCTCCGTTTTGTGCCACCACTTGCATCGCGTAGCGCCAGTCAAAATCCCGGCCTCCCAGCCGCACCGAGAAGCCATTACTATCCGTCGCTCGACCACAAATTCCTGAAAAGTCAAAGTCTACCAGCAGTGGATTTACAACGGTAATAGTTTGATTTGCTGCCGTTTGATTCTTCTGCTCACTCCAACAGGCCCGAGCATTCGTGAGCTGTTCAACTATTAGAAGCTGATGCATCGCACCCCCTTGATAAGGCGATGCCACGACGGCCACTCCATCAACATCTAGCTCTTGCTGAGTCATTTGAGCTAGGGTGCGATCGCCGCTGCTTAAGCTAGAAATCAAGGCGACAACACCGATCAAGCTACCCTTCAAACCCTGCTGAAACAAATTCTGGACGTTCATGAATAAATTAGATTGAAGGATTAATTTTGAGACTAAGAATATAGCAACGTTCAGAGGCACCCATCGGGACAAGGCAAAACGCTTCTGCTCCTGCCATGAATCCGATCATGAGATCAGCCGTGAAATAAATTTATTGCTTACATTATTTCATTTTTTGCCGAACTTTACTAGAGATCGTTCAGTTTTCTACGGTCATCATTATATTTCGATCGGCTATTTTCCGTCTCCATTCAGACTCTCCGCCAATAATTCCTCTGATCCCGTAAAGTTTCTCTGGGGATCACAAAAATTCTTTACACAGCGGTCCATTCCCTTGGTATTACTAGAAGGCGGACGATTAAATTGGGAATTGGGCTGGGGCTATGAAGGTGACACAGGGGACTGCGGTGAGGGATGGTTTCAAGCAAGGATTTAAGCAGGGAGTTAGACAGAAACTAAGACAGGGCAGCTTGACGATCGTCATGAGCATGGTTCTACTGAGCGGCCTAGGGAATATGGAATCAGCGGTGGCACGCACGCTAGCGGATCCGTCTTTTCGATCGGGAAAACTCCGGGTGAGCAATCGATCGGAGCATCCGATTCGGTTGGCGATGCGAGTGAAGGCCGAGAAAGCGCAGGATGGTAAGTACAACGAAAAAGTTGCGCCGCCGTTGAAGTATGAACAGCCGGCCCATTGGGATTTCTATGCGGGAGAGGGCGGCGATCGAGGATTGGTGGTGGCATTGCCGAGTCGATCGGTCTATCTCCAACGTGGGGATGTGGTTTTTGCCTTCGCGCAGGATGGGTCTCAGCGATACTGGGGACCTTTTATTGTTGGTGAAACGGATAATCCCATTTGGAACGATCGATCGTCGGAGTGGCAGTTGGTTTTGGAGGAGTGAGGCGTATTCCTAACCATGAATCGATCGGAGGCCCCCCGGCCCCCAAT
>JAYVVL010000297.1:0-3677 GCA_043787035.1 Synechococcales cyanobacterium | reverse complement strand
CTGTCGCCCAGCGGCATTCGGCAGGGATTAAGCCGTTATATTTCAGGATACGAAACCCTCTCTAGGCGAGGCGCACAGCTTATTATTTTACCTGAAGGTGCGCTGCCATTTGACTGGGGAACTGACGCCCAAAATCCCTTAGCCCCGACCATTCGAGATCTCAAGACTCCGATCGCTCTCGGGAGTTTTGGGTCTCGCGGCGATCGGATGACTCAGGCGTTTCTGATGATGGATGCCGATGCCCACATCACGAGTCAATACGACAAAATCAAAGTTGTTCCGCTGGGTGAAGCCCTACCCTTTGAAAGCGTCCTTGGAAAATTCATCACCCGTCTTTCCCCGATCAAAAATTTTCTGATTCCTGGAGACGATCATCAAACCTTCACAACGCCATTGGGCCAAGTTGCGATCGGTATTTGCTACGAGTCTGCGTTCCCCGAAATCTTCCGGACCCAAATCAAAGCGGGCAGCGAATTTATTATCACCACCTCCAACCTCGATCCCTACAGCACCGTCCTCATGGCCCAACACGAAGCCCACGATGTCATGCGGGCCATTGAAAATTCTCGCTATTTAGCACGGGTGACAAATACCGGGTACTCAGGTCTCATCACTCCCCATGGTGTTGTTGCATTACGATCGAACTTTCAACGTTATGAAACCTTGATGACTGAAGTGTTTAAAATTCAATCCACAACGATATATACAAAATTTGGCAATTGGATCATGCCCCTGTTGATGATGGTTAGTGCGATCGGGTGGGTAAAATCCATTCGATCGTACTAACCCCGTAGGTCCCTACTACACCCGGCCCCGCAACATTTGTGCCATTTCGTTCTGCTTGGGTGCCATCTCCAGTGCCACTTCTTCCGTAATGCGGCCTTCTTCGTAGAGCTTGTATAACGACTGATTCATCGTACACATCCCATCAAAGCCACATCTCGAAATAACACCCTCCACCTCATCCAACTCACCGCGACGAATATAATCGCGAATCGCATCAGAGTTCAGCAGAATGTCATGAAACGCCGCCCGTTTGCCATCCGTGGTCCGACAGAGACCCTGCGCAATAATGCACACCAACGACTCCGCCAAGGCCACTCGCATCGCAGGCTGTTCTTCCGGCTGATACAATCCCAACACCCGCTCAATAGTTTTGACCGCACTGTTAGTATGCAGCGTTCCCATCACCAAGTGACCCGTTTGAGCCGCTTTAATCGCCGTATTCACCGTCTCTTTATCGCGCATTTCTCCAATCAAAATGCAGTCTGGATCTTCCCGCAATGCTGCTTTTAAGGCATTGTCAAACTTTAGGGTATTAATCCCGACTTCACGTTGTTTGATCAGCGCTTTCTGACTTTTATGTACAAACTCGATCGGATCTTCAATGGTAATAATATGCTTCGGCATCTCCTTGTTCATGTGATCAACCATCGCCGCCATCGTCGTCGATTTCCCCGAACCTGTCGGTCCAGTCACTAAGATCAGGCCCTTGTGATAATGACAAACATCGCGGAAAACAGGAGGCAGATTAAGCTGCTCCATCGTCAGGATTTTTAGCGGTATCAACCGCATGACAATAGCCGGACCCTGCAACGCATCAAAAACATTGATCCGAACTCGCGCAAAGTCGTACTGCGTCGCCGCATCTAAATCCAGCGTTTTTTCAAACTTCTCGATATCATCATCGCTCAGGATTTCTCGCATCCAGCTATACAGCGTCTCTCGATCGCTGACCGGATATTCCGTGTTCTTAATTTCACCGCGATCGCGAAACCGAGGAATTTCACCCACGCCCACATGCACGTCAGAATAGCCTTCATCAAAAGCTTGACGAATAATCTGAGCCAGCGTTGGCGCACCCTGAGTTGGACCTGAACGACCTTGTTGAGCACAAGGCAATGCCGATGCACGATGAGCGGCTACAGGAGAGGTCTCCGGAATCGGCGGCGGCGCAACCGGAGCCGACGATCCAAACGTCGGTGGCGCGACAGGATAGGTAATATTAGACAGCGGAACACGGGTTTCAGTAGCAGCAACCGATCGCATAGCCGTTAGCTGCTGCGTCCGGCTCGTCGTCGTTTCGGTCGGGTGAAAGCTGGTCGCCGCTTCCTGAGAAAACGTACTTGTCGGTGGAAAAAAATTCGTTGATTCAATGTCTGAAATGCCGCTGCCGGACGCCAAGCCACCGCTTGCAACAGATCCGTCTGCAACACCGTTGCCTAAAATACCACTGGCCTTCGCTGCTGGCATGCGTGAGGGTGGTGGTGGAGCCGGTGGCACACGGGGAACAGGCGGTGGGGTCATTGAAGATCGCTGCGATTCTGGATTCATATAGACAATACAGTGTAGATAAGGTCCTGTTCTCAAGAATTCCCCATCACTCTGTATGGCTACCAAAATGTAAAATTTAGATTTTATTGATACTTAAAGTCAAACCTAAACTTGAGCCACCTCATTCACTACCTGAGGTAAGCCCATACTATAATTTAGCGCGCGGCTGTTAAGATTGTAGGAAATCCGACCCGCTTGCAGGAGCGATCGCACATGATGTTCTAAGTCCGACCCGATTCGTCGCAGGTTGTAGTCCGTCAGGTCCGCCCCATCGTAAGACTCCACCAGATCGTCAAATGTCCGATAAATCGACTGAAGGGAGTCATCACTCCAAATAAACTCATTGTCAGGATCCACATCCAACGTCAGCACCTTTCGGCTGGGGATCAATTCATTATCTCTAATCTCCGCCGTAAAAATATGAATATGACGGGTGGTGGACTTTAGCATCTGCATGATTAAGGACGCGCATTCTAACGTTTACACTCTCTACAGTTTAATCCCACTGCGGGTCGATCGGTCGAATTTACTGAATTCCTCCTATTAATCTTTTAGGATGATTCAGTGTGACTACAATAGGCAGAGGCAAATTGTGAGTTTTCCTGTTTTGATGAGTTCCGGTGACACTCCATGCAATTTCTCAAAATCCTTCTCATTCGTCACGCCGAATCAACAGGCAATATTGAAAAAAGAATGCAGGGCCAAGGTGAATACTCCCTCACCGAACAGGGAGAGCAACAAGCCGAAAAACTCGGACTCGCCCTCCTGCGCGAAGGCTGGACACCTACCCACGTTTACAGCAGCCCCCTTCGGCGCACCACCCAAACGGCCAAAATAGCCCTCGCGCCTTTTCAGGATAGGTCTCCCGCATTTGTCCGAGACTGGACCAACAGCCCCAGCGCTGCCGAAGACCCAGAACCCATCATCATCGCCTACGTAGACGACCTTAAAGAGTTTCACAATGGTCTACTGCAAGGACTAACCTGGGCCGAGGCCAAATCCCGCTATCCGGAACTCTGCGCTAAGCTCGAAGCCACACCTGAATGGATCCAAGTTCCCGACGCCGAATCCCTAGTGGAAATCCGCGATCGCGCCCATCGCTTCATCTTAAAAATCCTCAACCGTCATAGAAATAGCGATAAGCTCTGGGTCATCACCCACAGCGGTTTCTTGCCTCATCTCATTGGCGAATTGCTCGGCACCGACAGGTCTTGGCGGATTTCGTCCCACAACACGGCGGTCTTTGAGTTTTGGATCGATCGCGATCGATGGCATCTCCAAAATGAAAATCGATTCAACACCGATCTCTGGCAAATCAGACGGTTTAATGATCACCGACATCT
>JAYVVL010000296.1:0-10232 GCA_043787035.1 Synechococcales cyanobacterium | reverse complement strand
CGATTCCGAACGATCTGACCCAGCTTACCTACGGACAAAGTATCACCGATGCCTGCGTTGATTTTGAGGTGACGATCGACATGTTGCGATCGCTCGCTCAAGCGGTGCCCACAAGAAAGGCGGTTGCCGTGTAAACACAATCGAAATCTCTTGTTCCCTAGCCTTGGGGGAACGAGGGAGCGATCGTCGGGCTGTTGCAAGGACCTCAGTAAAACGGTATCGTGCTACAGATTAGGTCTTTGCTGTTTCACGGCCTGAATATCCCTCGCCACCATGTCGCAGTTTACCGATTCGCTTGCCCACCTCAACCCTTCCCAGCGCCAATCCGTGGAGCATTACTGCGGGCCGCTATTGGTGGTTGCCGGGGCAGGCTCTGGCAAAACTCGCGCCCTTACCTTCCGCATTGCTAGCCTCGTCCTGACTCACCACGTCGATCCCGAAAACATCCTCGCCGTCACCTTCACAAATAAGGCGGCCAAGGAGATGAAGGAGCGGGTAGAACGACTGTTTGCAGACCAGCAGGCCCAAGCCACCTACGGCAAACCCCTCGATGCTTTGTCGCCGTCTGAACAAACGAAATTGCGATCGCAGGTCTACAAAACCATCACCAAAGACCTTTGGGTTGGCACATTTCATGCATTATGTTGCCGAATTTTGCGATTTGATATTGAAAAATACGAGGATCCTAAAGGTCGAAAATGGACGAAGACCTTCTCAATTTTTGACGAATCCGATGTGCTAGGTGTTATTAAAGACATCGTGATTAACAAGCTGAATCTCGACGAAAAGAAATTTGAACCCCGCGCAATGCGGTATGCCATCAGCAATGCTAAAAACAAAGGGTTATCGCCGCAAGAAGTCGAACAGGAGCAAAGTAATTTTCGGGGTCGAGTGATTGCAGATATCTACACGCATTATCTCGACAGGCTCTCTGAAAACAATGCATTGGATTTCGATGACTTAATCCTTATGCCCGTCAAATTGTTTAAACAAAACAAACAGGTTCGTGGTTACTGGCACAAACGCTTTAGACACATTCTCGTTGACGAATATCAGGATACCAACCGAACGCAGTATGACTTAATTCAAATGCTAGCGACCGATGGTGAAGATCCCGCAACGTTCAACGCTTGGGACTATCGGTCGATCTTCGTGGTGGGCGACGCCGATCAGTCGATTTATTCGTTTCGCAGCGCGGATTTTACCATTCTGATGGGGTTCCAGGATGACTTCGGGGATGGCCTGAAAGATGACGAAACTGAATCCATGGTAAAGCTCGAAGAAAACTATCGATCGACAGCTAACATTTTGCAAATGGCGAATGCGCTGATTGAGAACAATACTGAACGCATTGATAAGGTGCTCAAACCCACACGCGGCGAAGGCGAACCCATCTACTGCCATCGGTGTGAAGACGAAATTGACGAAGCGGAGTTTGTGCGCCAACAAATTGAATCCCTAGAGCGCAATAATCCTGAACTCGATTTCGGAAAGTTTGCCGTCCTTTATCGCACAAATGCCCAATCTCGGGCGCTAGAGGAATCGCTCGTTAGGGCTGGGGTTCCGTATAAAGTAATTGGGGGCTTGCGGTTTTACGATCGTAAAGAAATCAAAGACGTGGTGGCTTACCTCAGAGCGGTGGCCAACCCATCGGATTCGGTCAGTATGCTGCGAGTGATTAATACGCCTCGGCGCGGCGTGGGAAAATCGACGATCGATGCTTTAGTGCGGGCGGCGGTGGAGCTAGGCGTGCCGCTATGGGAGATTCTGAAGGATGAAACCTCGGTGCGGACGTTGGCAGGGCGATCGGCGAGAGGCGTGCTGAAATTTGCTGAAATTATCGAGAAGGCCCAAAATCGGCGAGACATGGTTTCGGCCTCAGAGTTAGTACAGGAGATTTTGAAGGATTCGGGCTATGTGGATGATCTAAAACTGCAATCAACGGAGGAAGCGGAAGACCGATTCAAGAACGTTCAGGAGCTTTATAACGCGGTATTGCAGTTTGAAGAAGACAGCGCTGACGACAAGTCACTGACAGGTTTTTTGGCCAGTGCGGCGCTCTCATCCGATATGGATAACAACAATACGGATGATCAAAAAGTGTCCCTCATGACGCTGCACGCCTCGAAGGGCTTGGAGTTTCCGGTGGTGTTTTTGGTGGGCTTGGAGCAGGGGTTGTTTCCGAGCTATCGATCGTTAGACGATCCGGGTGCAATTGAAGAGGAGCGGCGGCTTTGCTACGTAGGAATTACCCGCGCGCAGGAGCGACTATTTATTTCCCATGCGCGGGCACGACGGCTCTATGGAAACCGAGAACCCGCTCAGCCCTCACTCTTTTTGGCAGAGCTGCCGCGCGATTTATTTGAGACTAATAATGTGGCGGCACTTCCGAGAAAATTTGCTCCAGCGAACGCAAAAGCAACCGAGCCTAAGGCAAAGTTTAAGCCTCGGGATAATGACCCGACGGATTGGGTGATGGGCGATAAGGTGATGCATGAATCGTTTGGGGTGGGGACCGTGACCCATGTGTTTGCGTCGGCGACCAAGTTGCATTTGGGGATTAAGTTTCCGCAATCAGGTCATAAGATTTTGGATCCTCGAATTGCGCCGATGCGGAAGGTTGATTAATGACCCAAAAGCTTCTCAAAAAACGATCGATCGCCCTCTTTTCAATTTTTTCAATCATCCCAACAACGATCGCCCTAATTGCGGCGTGGCTGCTGACGATTTGGATGCCGAGTGCGTCTTTTTCAGGGACCCCAGCACTGTTCACCCCGGCGGAAGAATCCTTAAAAGTGGCTCTCACCCAAACACTGCAAAATCTCCAGTCGATCGGTCCCCGCAATGACCAAAATCCTGGCTCCCTCGAAAAAACGATCGCGTTGCTTTCGCCCACTTTTGCGGGTGGGCAGTCTTACACTATTAATGAGAAACAATACGAAAACCGCATCGCCGAAATCAAAGGATCTGAGCATCCCGAACAAATTATTTTAATCAGCGCCCACTACGATACCGTTCCGGGAAGTCCCGGCGCAGATGATGATGGAACGGGGATTGCAGCGATTACGGAATTGGCAAAACGATTCAGTCAAGCTAAACCCGCGCGAACACTCCGATTTGTCGCCTTTACCAACGAAGAGAAACCATTTGCAGGCACAGACACCATGGGAAGCCGCGTCTACGCAAAACAAGTCGCCGATCGCAAGGAAAACATTCTGGGAATGTTCAGTTTAGAAATGCTGGGATACTACAGCGATCGGTCCAATAGTCAGCAATATCCTGTGCCCGTGAATGGGTTGTATCCAAATCAGGGAAATTTCATAGGTTTTATTAGTAATTTGAAGTCCCGCGAATTGTTAAAAACGTCGCTGCTTGTATTTAGGCAAACCGCCACAGTTCCATCTGAAGGTATTGCACTACCGGAAGCTATTGGTGCGATCGGTCGGTCCGATCATGCATCATTCTGGAAGTATGGCTATCCTGCGCTCATGGTGACGGATACGGCTAATTTCCGTACTCCCTATTACCATACCCCTCAAGACACGGTTGAGACGCTTGACCTCGATCGGCTAACCCGCGTTGTGCTTGGGCTTGAGCAGGTTATTGCTGGGTTGGGTGGTGTGAGGCTGTAATGTTTATAGTCATGCAAACCGTATGCTTAATTCTGATTCTCGGCTCGTGGGCCTTCTATCTCGCTTGCATTTACTGCACCCTTGATTTTTTTAATCGTAAGCCTATTGACGATCGTGATGTTGTCGTCGATCGTGTTTCGCTGTTGATTCCCATTTGTGGAATGGATAGTGGTGCGTGGGAAAACTGGTCGTCGTTTTGTCATCAAATTGATTGTGAACCGTATGAAATTCTGTTTGGCATTGCAGACCCAAACGACCCAGCCATTCCTACACTGCAACGATTACAGACGATGTATGGCGATCGCTTGGTCCGGCTGTTCATTGATTTGCCACCGCGCGGGGTTAACTACAAAGACAGCACCCTGAGTTATTTGCTCGAACAAGCTCATTACGATTGGATTGTGTTTGCCGATAGCGACATTAGAGTCTTGCCCACCTATCTTCATGATGTCGTCGCACCGCTGGTGGAGGGCCGCGCTGAGTTGATCACCTGCGCTTTCATCGCTCACGATCCGCAGCATCTTGGGAGCGCACTTGCTTCACTGGCCCGATGCTGTGATTTTATTCCTAGTGCTTTGATCGCTCGGAAGCTTGATGGGGGACTTCGATTTGCAATCGGGATGACCATGGCCATGTCTCAGCAGACGCTCGCTAACGCTGGAGGACTGCACCTCGATCGCATTGGGTCTGACTACAATCTTGGCAAACGGGTGGCTAAAAGTGGAGGTCGTGTTGAACTGTTCCATCAAGTCTTAGAGTCTGATACGGGCGCAGAAAAACTTAGCGACTTGTATCAAAGAGAACTGCGCTGGTCTAGAACAATCCGGTTTAATAAAGGCATCGTCTACTACACTATGCTCTTTTGCTACGGATCGCTTTACGGGATCTTGCTGCTTTGCTTTATAAAAATCAGTGATTACACTACGGTAATTATAGTAATGGCTACATTGTTAATCCGGTATGTTCAAGCGTTTATTGCCTGCCAGACCATAGGTGCTCCTCAACTGATCAGGTGGTTTCCCTTATTACTCTTTCGAGATGCATTAAGTTTCTGGATTTGGCTTGTCGGATGCCTTGGTAGCACCGTTGTTTGGCGTGAACGAACACTGAAGATTGTTGGCGATGGCATTGTTTACGATATTGCTGCATCCACTAGCCCCAGAGCAGCTACTCGAAAATAGACAATTTAAAAACCGTGTCTGGATGGTATTAATCGCTTATCCAGGGAATTATTAAATTATACCTAAAGTCATAGCATGGATTTAAGTATAAACACTTAAGTCGTAAAGCTATCTTCTTCATAAAATAATGGTCGTTCATTAGAACGTGATTAACCCCAATTCGGTGACTCTAAAACCACCCGATTGGGTCATGCTGCTTCTATTACTTAGGGCTTGTCATGGCAAGGGAGGTCACTTGTTGACGTTTATCTTGTTAGGCGCATCTAATCTTAGATTCAATCTACTCCAGACAACTGTTCCGTTCCCTTCTGTTGATGTTGCGCTACTAAGTTGATGCTATGTCGTCATCTAAATAATTTAACAGGGTTTTTATGAGCTACGAAAATCAGCCCGGAACCGTTACAGCATCTACCCACTCCAATGGTCAGCCTTCCCTCCTGTACTCCCAGCGAAATTCGTTGGTAGACGGTTTATTTTTGGTGAGTCGCAGTCTACGGCGAATGCAAATAGAACATGCTGTGATGGGAGCTGGCGCATTGGCCTTAAAAGATCCATTGAATACTAATCCCGTTCCAAGACTGGGCGAATGTAGCCCAGAGATTGAACTTATTATGTCTCTAGACGACTATGCGAAGTTTCGATCGAGCTGGGTCAATCAGCGTTTAGCGGCGATCGATGCAGAAGATCATCAATTTTGGGATAATCGAACAGGGTATCTCCTCTGTATCTATGTCATCGGCGACTGGATCAAACTAGGTCGGCGGGCCTTTCGGATTCCTGATGTTGCAGCCCTACCAAAAACTGACGATCGCATTTCCTATTGGATTCCGGATATGACGGACACGCGTCGGTCGTCAATTGAAGAGCGTCGTATTCGAGACAAAGATGTGGTTTGTCAGTCGGTCGCAGCGTAGAAGAATGTCGTAGGGGCCAATGCAACAGAACCCTACGACATTACTTGTCCTATTTTTTGCGGCATGTGAAGGGTGATGACCGTGATCTCAGGACGGCAATTAAACCGAACATGTAACCCTGAAACCCCTACACCTCGACTTGTGTACTGAATCAAATCGCCCACCTGATACTGCCCGATCGGATACTTATGCCCTAGTTCTGGAGTAACCCGTTTTAGGAAAGGGATTTTGACCTGTCCACCGTGGGAGTGACCTGAGAGTTGTAGGTCAAATCTTTCAGTCGCGGCAGTCTCGTCGGCAAAATCCGGCTCATGAGCCAGCATAATTGCAGCGGATGAACCGGGCAGTTGTTGAAGGACTTTATTGAGGTCCTGCTCTCCACTCCAAACATCCCCCACTCCGGCAATCTGAAGCGTGCCGCCTTTGTGATCGATCGTGATCACTTCATTTTTGAGAACTTGAATTCCATTTTTCTCTAGAGCCGCTTTGATGATCTGAGGGTTGGACCCTTGATCGTGATTCCCCAACACGGCCAGCACTCCGTCCGGTGCCTTAAGTTTCCCAAATCCGTCTAGGGACGCCGCATAGGTTTCGGGATTATTGGTCACATAGTCTCCCGTTAGAACCATAAGGTCGGGGTGTTGCTGGTTCATTTGCTCCGCAATCTGAGCAATCCGATCGCGCGTCATCCATCGATCGGCATGAACATCCGTGATCTGGACAATCCGATAGCCCTCTAGTTCAGCGCTGAGATGCGGCAGGGTGACGGGGATTTGGACAATCTCAATCCAGCCCGGTTCGACCTTTCGGCCATAGGCCACCGTCGCGAACAGCAGGACAAACCCGACAACAAATATCTGAAGTAAAGTCGTTAGACGATTCTTAAAGCGGCGGACCGGCGTGGGATGGGGATTTTGAGTAGGAGAATTCATGGATAGGCCAAAGAACGCAGAGTCAAAAACGGGTTAAAACGAAAGGCTGAACAAAATGCTCTTTAGCCAGATTATCTTAAGTAAAGCAATCAGTTATGGCATTAGGCTGACAACCAGTTGACAATTTTGCCTCATCAATACAGTTTTATAATTCCTGACCGAAAGAAAATAATGGGAGTGAATCTCGGTCGATCGCCTACTTTTTTCCCACGCCCGAATTCCCACTTACAATGGTTATCATCCTTTACGGACTGTCCCAATTGCCTCATGACTCCATGCCTTGATCCTGCTCTCCACTGGAAACCGGACAAATGCTACTTAACAGTCGAGAAATCGCGATCGGAGATCTATCTCGTCAGATTTTGAAAGACGTCGCTCCCAGCGCCGACCAGAAGCACATTCAGCTTTCCCTGGAAGATCACTTTCACGCCCATCCTGAAGCTCAAAGCCACTTCAGCGCCGATGCCGAGCGTGTCCAGCAAATCTTAATGAATCTGTTGAACAATGCGGTGAGGTTTACGCCTCCTGAAGGCTGGGTGACGCTTCGGCTCTGGGGCAATGAAGCTGATATTTTTATGCAGGTCGTTGATAGTGGCATTGGGATTGAGCCTGACGCCGCAGGGCCGGGAATGGCCCTCACGAAGGAATTGGTGGAATTGCATGGTGGATCGATTGAGGTCGAGTCTGACGTCGGAAAAGGGTCCACCTTTACGGTGCATCTCCCGTCTCAAACCCGAGGAGCTATCGAAGAAGCTCGCGAAGAGGCCCGAAATGCGCGTCTGGCCCACCATCCCGTGTCACAACGTATTTTGCTACTGGAAAATGATGAAAAGACGGCTAATTTATTGTGTGATTTGTTGACGCCTGAGGATTATCAGATGACGTGGATGACAGATAGTGAGACCGCTATTGGTCATTTGGAGGCGATCGTGCCCTCTCTGGTTATCGTGAATTGGACGTTAGGGCTTCAGGCGGTTGAGTCCATTTGCGGCCAAGTCGGAGGAGATAAGGTGTTGGTCTTGATCCCGGACAGTGCGTCGATCGAATCGCTCCCCCCACTCATCCGCCGCAATGTTATACCCTTGCCGATCGTGGATCCCCAAAAGGTTATCGATCAGGTCAATCGCCTGTTAGCGCCTTAATTTAGTCCTTAAGAAATTCCTAGCGCAGGGCCTGTCTCATATACTCTCCCCAAAGCATTGCCGCTTGAGCACTACTGTCTCCGGTTGGGGTGTTGTCATCATTGCCTAACCAGATTCCAGTCACTATTTTTCGATCGGGGACGTAGCCGACAAACCAAAGATCGACGCCGCTATTGGTGGTTCCGGTTTTCCCGGCCACATCTAGACCGATCGCCGCTGCCCGTCCTGTTCCGCTTTGCACCACTCCGCGCAGCATTTGGGTCATGGCGTCAGCAACAGAAGGTTCAAGAATGGTCACAGAAATTTCTTTGGCCGCGTCATAGACGATGCGACAGGTTTTTGGATTGCGTGGGTCCGTGCAGTCTCCGCTATCTAGAATCCGCGTAATCGTCCGAGGCCGAGCCTTCACGCCGGAATTAGCCAGCACCCCAAATGCAGAGGTCATCTCCATCACCGTGGTCTCACTCTGTCCGAGCACGAGTCCCGGTGTGGCCACGAGTTTGGATTGGATGCCCATTCGTTTGGCAGTTTGGATCACTTGATCTAAACCTACTTCCTTAGCAGCCCTCAGCGCAACCACGTTGTAGGACTGGGCTATCCCTGTTTGCATAGCGACCTCCCCCTCTATCCCGCATCCGTCAAAGGTAAAGCCATCCCAGTTCAGCGGCGCGCAGGAATAAGCGGTGTTTGGGGTGGCTCCTTTTTCGAGGGCGGTGGTGTAAGCGAAGATTTTGAAGGTGGAACCGGACTGACGACGGGCTTGGGTGGCTCGGTTGTACTGGTTTTCGGCATAGTCATAGCCACCGACAAGCGCTAGGACTTCGCCCGTTGCCGCGTCTAAGGTAACGATCGCCCCTTGTTTGTAGCCATTGGAGGCCCCACGCGTTTCAATGGCACTTTTGAGTGCTTGTTCGGCTTGACGCTGCATTCCTAGGTTGAGGGCTGTTTCTACGATGAAGTTGCCTTCTTGCGCGATGTCGTCCCCGAGGAGTTCGCCGATTTCATCAAAGACTCGGCTGTAGTAGTAGGGAGCCTTGATATTGGCGAGCAGTTCGCGGGCTTTGGGACTCAGTTCGATCGGCGATCGGCGGGCGCGAGTGGCCTCTTCAGCGGAAACTCGACCCTGTTCAGCCATGCGAACCAAAACTCGATCGCGATATTCACGGGCTGTTTTTCCATCTCTAACCGGGTTAAAGGCGCTAGGAGCCGGGAGGATTCCAGCGAGGGTTGCGGATTCATTGAGGTCTAGATTTTTTGCAGATTTTCCGAAGTAAAACTGCGCGGCGTCTTCAAATCCGAAGGTTCCGTTCCCTAAATACACCCGGCTCAAGTACAACCGCATCAACTCATCTTTGCTGTAGGTGGCTTCGAGCTTGAGCGCCACCATGGCTTCTTTGATTTTGCGACCCGCCGAGTCTTCTGCGCCCACATACGATCGCAGCAGGTTTCGGGAAAGCTGCTGCGTAATGGTACTGGCCCCTTCTTTAATGCCGCCGCTGCGAAAATTAGTAATCACTGCCCGAGTCGTCCCAAGAGGATCAACGCCGATATGCCAATAAAACCGCGAGTCTTCCGAGGCCATCACCGCCTGGGGCAAAAACTTCGACACCTCGGAGAGCGATCGTATGTCTACATGACTTTTGTTCACGGGGACTGGACTTAGGGGTGCCCCATCGCGATCGTAGACAATAGTCGGACCCTGAACGGTGTTAGGAATGGGGTATACCGAAAACTGGCTCCAAAACAACGCCATCGCCCCGGCCATTAAGGTCGAGACCCCTGCCAAACCAAAAATTCCGATGCGTAACGCCCTAATGTACCAAGCAGGGGGATCAATGTACTGAATTCTAACGGAGCCATCAAGATCTTCCGGGGCTAAGGTGAGCACGTCCCCGTCGAAGAGCGTGACTTTTCGCACCCGCTTCTTGTCGCGATAGATCCCATTGGTAGACCCTTCATCTGCCATTACAAACCGCGATCGTCCGGGGAGGACGCCCATGATTTTGGCCGGTCTACGATCGCGCGTCAGGGAGGCATGAACCTGGCTAACAACGGCATTGCGCACCACAATGTCACAGTTCTGAGAACTTCGGCCCATGAGAAACCGTTCACCAAGGAGCGGATAAACCTGTGGTTCTGCGTCGTCGGGTCCTTGAACGTGAAGTTCTGGGACTCGGGCATTGGCTTTAAGCTTGATTCGTGAAAAATTAATCCGGGCGGGAACGGATTGGAGCAGTTGGGTAAGGAGGGTGGTGGGATTTTTAGGATTCTTGGGCGGTTTAGGCGAACTCATGAGGCAATGACGCGATCGACAATGGGGTCCTCATATTCTAGTCAACGTCCGCGATTCTAAGCATGGAGTTTTTAAAAGAGGGTCGTTTATAGGACAACCTATCGATTACAAGCTCACCCATTCCCCATTCTGATTCAT
>JAYVVL010000295.1:0-3686 GCA_043787035.1 Synechococcales cyanobacterium | reverse complement strand
CGTCAGAATCTACGGACCCAATGCCACGGTTGCACAGGATTTGGAACCGGAATACATCACAGTATCGGCAGACAATAAGACCGCTTGGGTGTCGCTTCAGGAAAACAATGCGATCGCCATTATTGATTTAGTCAGCGGTAAAGTGACAGAAATTAAATCGCTAGGACTGAAAGATTTTAGCAAACTGGGGAATGGGTTAGATCCCAGCGATCGCAATGGTGGAATTAAAATTAGCAATCAGCCTATGTTTGGTCTATACTAACCCGGTGCGATCGCGTCACTCGTCGCGAACGGTCAAACCTACCTCCTCACCGCCAACGAAGGCGACGCTCGTGACTACAAAGGGTTCACCGAAGAAATTCGCGTCGGCAGCAGAGATTACAAGCTAGATGCCGCAAAATTCCCAACCGCAACCCTGCTCAAAACAGATGCCAATCTAGGACTCTTAACCGTCAGCACCGCATCGGGCGAAACCGACAAAGATGGTGACTTCAATCGCATTGAAGTCTTCGGGGCACGATCGTTTTCCGTTCGCGATGCCCAGGGCAACTTGGTATTCGACAGCGGCAGCCAACTCGAACGCATTATCGCCGCCGCCACTCCGACGTTCTTTAACGCCGACAGCGGTGACATCGCCCGAGTCGATACCCGCAGCGACAACAAAGGACCGGAACCCGAAGGTCTTGCGCTCGGAACAGTGGGCGATCGGACCTATGCCTTCGTCGGCTTAAAGCGCGGGGGCAGGGGCGTCATGGTCTACGAAGTCACCAACCCCACAAAGCCCGTCTTTATCGAATACGTCATGACTCCCGGCGATGTCAGCCCTGAAGGAATTATGTTCATTTCCGGCGACAACAGCCCCAACGGAAAATCCTTACTCGTGGTAAGCAACGAATTCAGTTCCACGACGGCCATCTTTGAATTTGCACCGCCCACTCGGATTAGCGATATTCAAGGCGTAACCGACAGGTCTCCCCTCGAAGGCAAAACCGTTAGTAACGTTGCAGGCATTGTCACCGCTGTGCGATCGAATGGCTTCTACCTCCAAGACCCAAATCCTGATGCCAACGCGGCCACGTCAGAAGCCGTCTTTGTCTTCACCAGCACTCCCCACGGTCCAAGTCGGTGACTCCGTGCTGACCAATGGCATCGTTGGCGAATTCCGCCCCGGCAATAATGCGTTGTCTACGACTCAAATCGGTGGTGCAGGTCGTCCGGCTGCAACCTTCACCGTTCTCTCTGGCGGCAATGCGTTACCGGACGCAATTGTTCTAGGTCAAGGTGGACGCATCGCACCCACTCAATCGATCGCAGATGGCATCCGCTTCTACGAAAGTTTGGAAGGGATGCGCTTACAGGTAAACAATGCTCAAGTGATCGGTGCAACCAATCGCTTTGGCGAGATTTGGGTCGTTGCGGACAATGGTAAAATGCAACTGGACTGAACGATCGCGGTGTCATCACGATTTCCAAAACCGACTTCAATCCTGAACGGATTCAAATCGACGATGACCTGCTCGGCAGCAGCCGATCGCCCAATGCAAACGTCGGCGATCGGATTACACTAGTTGTTAAAGTTTTGGATTAAAATTTCAGCAACTATCAATTGCTGAATACTACGTCTTTTAGTGTGAAAACAGGAACGCTAAAACCTGAGGTCACATCCCTGATCGGAACCAGCAACCAGCTCACGGTCGCGACGTTTAACGTTGAGAACCTTGACCCGAAAAAAGAAGACATTGCAAAAGTAACAGGCAGGTCGTCGAGCAACGTTGATGATGACATTGCGGATGGACGCTTCACCGCGATCGCCCAACAGATCATCAACAATCTAAAAGCGCCCGACATCGTAGCCTTGCAAGAAATCCAAGACAGCGACGGGGCCGAAATCAGCGCTGTGGTCGATGCCAAACTCACCACGCAGACTTTGATCTATGCGATCGTCTCCGCAGGGGGTCCCCGCTACGAATACCGCGATCTCGCTCCTGTTTACGGCCAAGACGGCGGACAACTGGGCGGCAACATTCGTCCTGAATTTTTGTTCAATCCCGATCGGGTCAATTTCCGCGAGGGTTCACTCCTTCGCCTAACGGACAACAATCTTCTAGATGGCGACGCCTTCGCAAACAGCCGCAAACCGTTAGTGGGCGAGTTTATTTTCAATGGTCAAACGTCACGATCGTCAACAACCATTTCAACTCCAAAGGCGGCGACCAAGCCCTCTTCGGCGCGAACCAACCGCCCATTCTCACCAGCAAAACTCAACGCTTACAGCAAGCAACGATCGTCAACCAATACGTCACTGGATTGCTCAATCAAAACAGCAACAGCAACGTCATGGTGGTTGGAGATTTAAACGATTTCCAATTCTCCAAACCCTTAGAAACGCTTGCAGGTAATGTCTTAACCAACCTCGCCGCCACCAAGCTTCCCGCTGCGGACTAATACACCTACATCTTCGAGGGCAATTCCCAAATGCTTGACCATATCCTGGTCAGCAACGCTCTGAAGAATGCTGAAGTAGACATTGTTCACATAAACGCTGAGTTTGCTAATGCAGTCACAGATCACGATCCTACGATCGCGCGTCTGTCACTTAATCGTGCTGTAAATACGATCGTCGGAACCAACGCTAACGATAACCTCTACAGCGACGGTAAAAACCGAGTTTTCTACGGCTTAGACGGCGACGACAACATCTACAGCAACGGCGGTGAGAGCATCCAGTTTGGGGGACGTGGTAACGACGGACTCTATGGTCAAGCCAACAACGACTACCTCAATGGCGGTGACGGAAACGATCGGCTTTATGGCAACGGCGGCAATGACCTCCCAGATGGCGGCGACGGCGACGACATTCTCTACGGCAACGGTGGGAACGATCGGTTCTTCGGAGGAGACGGAAACGACAAGTTGTTCGGGAACGGCGGCAATGACTATTTTGATGGTGGCGACGGCGACGATCTGTTCTACGGCAACGGCGGCACTGATACCATCTTCGCAGTCAGCGGCAAGGATGTCATGTACCTTGGCGGGGGCCGTAACGTGATTGATTCCGGCGCAGGCGATGACACAATTTGGCTCAATGGAGGCAATGACACGATCGCCCTATCACGCGGAAACGGTCGCGACACCATTCACAACTTCCAAGCTGGACGCACGAAGTTCACCCTTTCGGCAGGCTTAAGTTTTGGTGACTTGAGCTTTACCGCGAGCAATGGCGGAACCCTGATTCAAGCTGGAACGAAAGTTCTCGCATCGTTGAGTTGGGCCTCCATCAGCACCGTGAACCGTGGAGTGAACTTCATGTAATCCCCAAAATCCAGGAATCGATCGATCCTGCTACAAACCTCCAATCCTTACTTTTTAGGGGTTGGAGGTTTGTCTATGAACTCATCAGCTTGATCATAATTGCAATTTTTGAACAAATTTGAACAAAACAGACACCACGATCGACTCCTAAAGAACTTCATTACTATGGCTTTGGTTTGAATCTATGCTTCATAAGTAAAACATCGAGGACAAAGCTTATCCCTAGACAAGTTCCCACGATTTGGTTGAGCCATAAGGCACCGATCGTATCAATATTGGGCGTTGCATAATGGAGTATGAAAGGAGGGTAAACCTATGTTGCAATGCCCAGAATGTGGGTCCACAAACATCAGTAAGAATGGCAAACGGCAAGG
>JAYVVL010000294.1:0-3700 GCA_043787035.1 Synechococcales cyanobacterium | reverse complement strand
TCAAGAATCGACCATTCGGCGTCACTCAGGCTGCTGGAGTATGGCATTTATCTCAGCCATACTCCAGAATTGAAAAGATCCCAAATGGATTCTATATGCGAAGAAGTTTGGGGTGATTCAGTTTCCCTGTGGCAACACAGGCACACAAATGGGGGGCTGGTTTCGGAAAGAAATCTCTAAAGTGAGCGATCTTCAAGGGCTGAAGATGCAGATTCCAGGATTAGGCGGCAAAGTGATGAGCAAGCTCGGCGCCACGGTCCAAACCCTACCGGGCGGCGAGATTTTCCAGGCATTGCAGACGGGGGCGATCGACGCGGCGGAGTGGGTGGGTCCCTATGATGACGAGAAGTTAGGACTTCAGAAAGTTGCGGAATACTATTACTATCCCGGCTGATGGGAACCCGGTCCGACGTTGGAGTTACAGATCAACTTGCGAGCCTAGAATGCGCTGCCAATAGAGTATCAAGAAGCTATTAAAACGGCTGCCTACGAAGCAAATCTGGCCATGCTAGCGAAGTACGAAACTCGCAACAATGAGGCGTTAGAACGGTTGCTGAAAAGTGGCGTAAAGTTGCGATCCTATAGCCCGGAAATTCTAGCGGCGGCTGAGAAAACCTCGTTTGACTTGTACAACGAATACTCAAATAAAGATGCTGATTTCAAACGTATTTTTGAGCAATGGAAACCATTTCGCGATCGGATTTACAAATGGAACGCCATTAACGAAGGGTCGTTTAGTCGTTATAGCTATGAGAAGCCGATGAAATAATATCAAAGACTAAATAGCGATCGAACTCTTCGAGGGAGGTGTGTCCGATCGCTACCCATTCATCCTGGAGCCTTAGCCGCCAAATCGATTAGCCAGCGAACCGTCTGCGGAAACGCGGTGACTGTGATCAACACCGCAAACTGCAACAGCATAAACGGGAGCGCTCCCCTGTGAATATCGATCGTTTTTACATCTTTAGGCGCAACACTCTGTAGATAAAAGAGCGAAAACCCAACGGGCGGCGAAATGAATGCTGTCTGTAGATTAATCGCCATCACCACCCCAAACCACACCATATCAATTCCCAGTTTCTGCGCTGCCGAAACCAAGAGTGGCATCGCAATGCAACAGATTTCCATAAACTCTAGAAACACACCCAGCAAGAAAATAATAATGTTACTCACAATCAAAAATGCAATCTTTTCACCCGGCAACTGCACCAGAAGATCTGTAATCAAAACTTTACCGCCTAACGCATCAAACACCAAACTAAAAAACGATGACGAGAATAGAATCATCATCACAACCGAGGACACCACTGCGGTCGCATGAGCGGCATCGGTGAGAAGTTTGAGATTCAATCGTTTATTCATTGCGGCTAGTGCGCACGCGCCGATGGCCCCCACTGCGCCTGCCTCAGTTGGCGTCGCGAACCCAAAGAAAATACTGCCTAAAATTACAAAAATCAGCAGCACTAGAGGGACAATGGCGTTCATTACCTTGATCACCAACGCCCTGCCTTGAATTTGACGCGCTTCGATCGGCAGTGCAGACGCAACATGTGGCTGTAAAAACGCCAAACCCAAAACATATAAAATATAAGAACCCGACAGCATCAACCCCGGAATCAACGCCCCAAAAACAAGTCCCTCACCGAAACTCCAATCTGATCGCTCAATACCAGCAGCACCAAGCTCGGCGGAATTAACTGCGCCAAGGTTCTCGATGCCACAATCACCCCCCGTCGCCAGCCGCTTGTCGTAGCCATAGCGCAACATCACCGGAAGCGAAATCATTCCCATGATGATTACCGTTGCGGCCACGACGCCTGTGGTTGCTGCCAGTAACGTGCCGACATAACAACGCCCAACACGAGTCCGCCGCGCAATGGACCCATCACAATTCCGATCGTTTCTAGCAATTCCTCAGCAACGCCGGATTTCTCTAACACGGATCCTAAAAAGACAAAAAAGGGAATGGCCAGAAGCGTGAAATTCGACATGGTGCCGAACTAGTTATTCGACAATAGAAACAACCGATCGACATCAAACGCGCCCACCAGCCAACCCCGTTCCTGCAAAGGAAAACGACACCGGATAGCCACTCATTAGAATCAGGAAAAACTCAAAAACATGGCGATCGCCAACCATTCAAAGCCCATGACGTTCGTCCTCTTCTATTCCAACTTATTCCAGCGGTAACTTCTCAACATCGGGCTGAAGGATTTCGGCAGCCGTCGCATAGCCCTTCAAAATTGCCACATACTTAATAGCCTGCGACACAGCCTGGGCTAACAGCAACCCAAAGGCAAATAAGATCATCGTCTTAATCGGCGTACGCGGCAGTCCATCGGCATCGGGCGACCATTCCCAGCTTCCCCAAATGCCATCTGGCAAGTAGCCCCAAGCATCCAAGACCGGATCGATCGTGACGCATAGTCCCAGAACGCAAAATGGAATTAAGAAACATACGGTCCCGATCAAGTCCACCCACGCCCGCCGTTTCTCTATCCAGTCGGAATACTAAAAATCTACACGCACATTTTCAGCATGTTTAAAAATGTAAGCAAACCCACAGAAAAACATCAGCGAAAACAGATACCATTGCAATTCAATTAAGGCATTGGATTATAGTTACCAGCTGAACAACCGTCCAACGTAGCGTGCGATGACGTTATAGAATCCGACACCGATCGTTGCCAATACCAGCCAAGTCGCCCAGCTTCCGATCCGATCAGTGACGCGATCGATCCGTTGAGAAAGAGTTATTAAAAATCGAAGATGAGAAGCCTTGATTAAGTTTTGTATTTAGTTCTGCACCATCAAGTTTTAGGGTCTACCCAATCTCCCCAAATCATATCATGTAGACTCTGCCTTCGCTTATTCTTAGGGATATCGTCCCATGATGTTTTTCTGTAATGACTTGATACCTAATCGACAAACCCAAACCCGTTCCCTCTAGTGGTTGAGTGCCAATTACGATGAAGTTTGGTTTTGCTAAGATGTCTTGAAATTTTTGCCCTGATTCCCTTCTCCAATAGCATCGATCGCATTCGATAGCAAGTTCATAAACACTTGATTCAACTATCCGGGGTAGCATTCAATTAAGGGCAAATCCCATGCTTTTTAATCTCAACTTGGCAACTTTAGGCCGTTTTACAATTTTATTTAATCCACTTTTCCAATCATTCACATCTTGAAAATATTTCTAACTGATTCTTTTTGCTGGTGCATTTCAGCTAAGCCAGGACACACTTTTATAACTTCTGCTAATTTTATTTTTTGATTCTCTGTAAGATTAAAGGTGGGCTTTAATAAGGCATATTTACTATTCTTTAAGGTTTCCTTTACAGCTTCTTTTTCCGGTAAATCTGGCAAGGCTTCATTTCTCTTATGGAGTCTCGCAAGGCTTCATCCGTCATACTTCTGAGGATGCTTATGAAGCGCTCAGAAAACAGTAACCTCTCTTAGCTAACTTTTCAATCGCCCTTTGAAACATTCAACCTTCACCGCCATCTGGCAACCCCGCTTGGTACCCATTCGATACCAACTCTAAGGGGTGAGTTATGAAGGCAATGGGTTGAGATGGCGTAGGTTGTCAGAAATACCACGACTAGTGAATGGCTTGAAATGGACCCTAGATACATCAAAACCCGCTCTTAGAGCGGGTTCTATATAATCGGAATGACAAGATTTGAACTTGCGACCCCTA
>JAYVVL010000293.1:0-3735 GCA_043787035.1 Synechococcales cyanobacterium | reverse complement strand
AGTGCTTACTGCGGTGGACTCTGGATTGCTGCCTTAGAAGCCGCGATCGCCATTGCAAATGTACTAAATAAATCACATGAAGTCGATCGCTTCAGAGACTGGCTAACGCAATCCCGATCGGTGTACCAAACCAAGCTTTGGAATGGGAGCTACTACCGAATTGATAGTGATTCCGGGTCCGATGTGGTCATGGCGGATCAGCTCTGTGGACAGTTTTATGCAACGCTGTTAAATCTCCCTGATGTCGTCCCACCGCACTGTTCAGCCATCGCACTGCACACCATTTACGACGCCTGCTTTGTCAAGTTTAACGACTACTTGGCCCAAGGCGGCGCTAGCGGCAACGACGGACGTATTTCTGAAGGCGATCGCATTTTGGGCAAATCCAATCTTCCGATCGGAGCGGCAAACGGCGTCCGACCCAACGGCGAACCTGAAAACGCCCACTCAACCCATCCCCTAGAAGTGTGGACGGGGATTAACTTTGGACTATGCGCGTTCTTGATGCAATCGGGCTTGGAAACTGAAGCTATGACGATCGCGCAGGCGGTGGTCGAGCAGATTTACGACTACGGGTTACAGTTCCGCACCCCTGAAGCGATCACCGCCAATGCGACCTTCCGGGCCTGTCACTATCTACGAGCCATGGCGATTTGGGGGATTTACGGCGTTAAGGTTGGGTTTTAGGTGATTGCTAGAAAAAATGTACCCAAAACCCCGCTCAATACGCTGCACTAAAACTGGGTAAAAGCAGCTCGAAGGCTGACCGATTCTTACCCAACAGGTCTAGTAATCTTGAGCAGGCGACCTTCGCCTCACCAGTCGGGCAATGCCAATAAAAACTGCTCCCACAACGCAAAACCCAATGAATAGCATTATCACATTCATAAACACTTGCGGATAGCCGAGTTTATCAGCTTCTACAAATGGGTAGGGATACCATTTAAAGATTGCTCCGCGAATCAGTACAATACTCAAGTAAACAAGCGGATAAATTAACCAAGCAGGCAGATGATGCCACCGCAATGCTGCTTTAGGCACGAACAAAAACCAAAACACGATGTACAAGATTGGAGAAACATCATGTTGGTTAGGATTGTGAAATAGCCAAAGTATCGAGCAATGCCAACCCACCATCCTAAACCCCGATCGATCGAGAGAGTGACTGTCAGATAGATCTGAAGGATTAATGCCAACTACACCAGCATTCCTGCGATCGCTGCGTAGACGCGCATTCTCGCAGTAGCCTGAACAGGCATTCTTTGAGGAGCGGTTTTCATGGTTTAGTACGCCGTGAATACTGTTTTACCATGATCAACGCCAGAGGCTCTGCAATTTGCCGAGCGCAGCTTTTGGTTACTCAGCGAAATCTGGCATTCTCCAGTCGTAGGAATTTTTCCTGCTGTTCTATTTGATTGAAATTCAGTCAGACTGACTCTGATAAGGCTTTCAGATCTGCTATAAACGGTTCCGTAGTAGAGCGTTGAAAAGCCTGGAGAGTTCTCGCGAGCAGGCGAAAATATCACCATCGTTGCACGATTGCCTGTAGTACTTAATTCTCCTTCCCCACCTCCGTTATACCTCGCATTTTCGATGCTACCTTTTGCTTGGTAAGCAACTGGTGAGGGTTGTGAACCACCCGAAGTTGTCACGGGTTTGACATAGAGAGAAGAAACCCAACCTTCTACAGGTCCCGTTACCACATAGGACCAGTTCTTTTCTTGCTTGATGCGGTTGCCCCGCACTCCTTGGTTCCAAACGGTGACAACACCATAGTTAATGCCCGCACCCGATCGAACATTGACGTAGTCTGTCATTTCTACCGTTTCTGCCAAGGCTGGAGAAGCTGCTGAAACGAGTGCGATTGCGCAAGTGAAAAGCGCGATTGACCAATTTTTAGTCTTCACTGTTCTTGGTATTCAAAGGTTTGAGTAGGGTTAGGATTGATTAGCGAATCGGGGATAGAAGCGGAACTGGGATTTGTGTAAACTTCAGTGGCGGGTTTGAGCCATCGCTGTAGACCAGCAAACACGAACCGTCTAAGCGCAACCGCTGCGATCGCGCCAGTGCCTGAAAATAGCGAGCTTCTTGATCCATCACCGCAGGAGAACAAGCTTTTCGCGTGGAGCCGATCGCGCCCACTTTGAAAGATAGATCCGAAGCGTCTATTTCATCGACGCCTGCGTTCTGCAACGGAGCAAAATATCGATTGCAGCCGCCTTGACCGATAATTCGGGTCAGGCCGTCAAAGCGGAGTGTTGTCTGTACTCGATCGACAACACCCGTTCCGCCTAAATCTTCAAGCTGCCATTCTGTGTTTGCTAATCTTTCATTCATGGTTTTTAGCCTGTTGCACCACGCTTGCTTTTTGGGACTCCAAACTTCACGGGTAAGACAGTTATGTTCAGGTTGTTGAGCGTTAGCTTGAGTGTTAGTGTGGACGGCTGGAGTTAGCGGATCAGCACGGGCGCTATTGAGAGTCAAACTCAAACTAGTCGTGATAGTGAGAGCTATTAGTATGTTTTTCATAAGTCTACTCGTTAGGTGAATCAGCCACTATTTAGAACGAGAGGCAAAGTCGTTTGCGTCCGATCGCTAAACTACTTAGCGCTACCAGGATTACCATCTAGAACCCTGATGTAAGAACCTGAAACCCAGCCCTCAACTCGACCCATCACAATGTAATACCAATCTCCCTGACGTTGGATAATCTTTGCTTGAGTTCCTTTGGGCAGAGTTCCTTGAATTTGAGAAGTGGTGTTGGGGGACGATCGAACATTGAGACCCTCAATTTTAATTTCTGCCGTTTTTGCTTCGGTAACAGGAGTTGGCTTTGTGGCTACATTACCAGGACTGCCATCTAGAACTTTGATGTAAGAACCTGCAACCCATCCCTCAATGGGACCCATCACAATGTAGTACCAACTTCCTTGGCTCTGAATAATTTTGGCTTGAGTTCCTTTGGGCAGGGTTCCTCGAATTTGAGAATTGGCGCTGGGGGACGATCGAACATTGAGATCGTTGACCAGCACTTCCGCCGTCTTTTTAACAGTAATAGGAGTTGGTTTAGAACTAGAGTCAGGGAAAGGCTGAGTCGGCGTAGGTCTTACGATAGGTGGCAGGATTGCAGGCTGAGTCGGCGTAGGTCTTACGACAGGTGGCAGGATTGCAGGCTGGGGCAGATTACCTTGATTCTCTGTGCCGCTTGAACAAGCTGCAATACTCAAACTGAATAAAGATAAAACGGTTAGTGACCACTTGGTTTTCATTGATGCATCCAAATTAAAAACTATTGAGATTAAAAATTACTGATACCAAAAAACTATTGAGTTGATGATCTAGAGTAGAGAAAGGTTTGCTTACTACTCCGATCGCTCCAGCGCCTGAACAATTTGATTGGAGGGTGTGACCGGATTAAAGGTGCTTTGAAATTTCAACCTGCGATGTCGCTTAAACAAGCTTGGACGACTTCTCAAATGCTTGCTTAAGCGTCGATCAATAAAATTGACTTGGCAGGAATCGCGGGATTCATTGCTTTCCTCTGTTTTTTGGCAAGGTAGATTATCATCGCCCTACCTTGCTTACAATCGTCATGAACTCTGCCCAAATTTATACTGTTTCGCGCATTCTCTCTAGTTCAGACACTTCTGACTCACCAAAGAGAGCGTTGTAGACAAAACCCGCAATCACCGCACCTAGAATCGGCGCAACCCAAAATAACCAAACCTGTCCAAG
>JAYVVL010000292.1:0-3742 GCA_043787035.1 Synechococcales cyanobacterium | reverse complement strand
CGGAATTTGTAAGGTCAAGAAATACTTATCTAACCAACGATAAAATCCATCTTTAGCGAGGTCCGGTGCCCATTTGCGATAGGAATTCGGTTCAAAGTATTCAGGCGTGGGATACAGAATCCACAGCATGTGACTCCACCAAAATCCTCGTTTGGCCGAGTAGGGATCTTTATCCCAGTCTTCCGTATGCAAGTGGTGCTGCCGATGTCCCGCAACCCAAAAACCAGGTCCACCCTGCATCGCCAACGCACCCAGAAAGGCGATCGCATATTCCAACCACTTGGGAACTTGAAAGCTCCGATGGGTCAGCAATCGGTGATAGCCCAAGCAAATCCCAATGCCCCCAAACAACCAATGCAATAGCAGCATCACGCCCAGCGCAGACCACGAGAAGAACCACGGTGCAAGTAAAGCTAAGAGATGAATGGAGCCAAAAAAGCCAACATTCACCCACGATAAACTAGGACTCCGCACGGGACTCCGCTGAAGCGATTGAGAGGTCATATCATTCGGTCCTGATAAAAAAGTAGTGGCGTAAGCAGATGCAAGTGCCGCTTACATTTATAATCTAACAGGAGATCCCAAAAAATGCAAGTGCCACTTACATCGCTTGCCGATCGCTTTAGGAATAACGCCATGCCAACACCCATGCCAACCCCCCGAAACCCAACCCGTCAGCGCTTAATTGATGCGGCCCTAGCGCTATTGACCCAGCAAGGCATCACCGAAACCACCACAAAGCAAATCGCAGAACTCGCCGACGTGAACGAAGTTACGCTGTTTCGACAGTTTGGTAACAAGCAGGGATTGGTGCTAGCGGTTCTAGAAGAATCGGAGATGTTCACGCGTTTAGCATTGATGTGGGGGCAGAATATCGATCGCTCCTGTGCCCCCAGCGACATCATTAGAACCTATGCCCAATTATTTCTACAACTTTTGGACGTGGCTCCAGAACTTTTGCGATCGATCGTAGGGGAATCGTCCAAGTCTCCTCCTGAAATGAAAGAAGCTCTAGGACGCGGCATCCAACAGGTCAATCAGCGACTAGCGGCGGAATTGGGCGGAGGGACGGGTGGTCTGAGCGATCAAGGGGTGCGGGTATTGAATAGCACCCTTTTGGGATACGCCATGCTGTATTTGACGACGGAGTTGCAGGGATTGTGGCTGAGTCGGGAGGAGTTTGTTGAGGCGGTGGTTCGGCTAATGGTCGGCCAACCTTCTATGGACGGGATTCACAGCGATATTGCTAATTCTGCACCAGTGATTGATCTTCCGGCGTCACTAGTGCAGACGATATTGCAACGGGCACAGAAGAAAGGTGCGATGGAAATGGCGATCGTGTATCTATTGTTTGGGGCGGGGATTCGTCCGACCGAACTTACGGCCCTACAGTGCGTCCATCACCTTAGCGATCGAGATGCGCAGGTGTTACAAATCACCCAAGGTGCCCTTCGTCAGGTGCCGATTAATCAATGGATTATGGGAAAACGCTATGGAACTCACTTGAAAAATCCGCTGACTCAGTGGCTCAAGAGCCGTAAGGATACTCAGTCTGCACTGTTTATTGGAGCCGATCAAGAACCCTTGACGATCGGACAGATTCAGGATATCTGGCAGGATTTAACACTGGATTTGTATAACCTCAATGGCACGCCTCCGACTATTGAACAAGCCCAACAGACCTGGTGTGTCGAGATGCTATTGCGAGGCATAACATTAGACGATATGCAAATCCTAACCGGACTCTCTATTGAGCAGTTGGGTCCCTATGGTGTACGGGCAAAAGAGAAGGCGGTATTGGAAAAAGGACTCGCCCTAGACAAACCTAAGTAGGTCTTTAAAGCGGCGATCGTCAATCCCTCTCTTACCGAGGCCAAGTGAAGTAGAACGTTGCGCCTTGACCGAGTTGGGACTTTAGACGAACGGTTCCGCCTTCGGTCTCAACAATTTTTTTGACAATGCTGAGGCCGATTCCTGTACTGTTTGGGCTATTTTGGGGATTGATGGATTGGAAGATTGCGAAGATTTTCTCATGGTGCTTGGGTTCTATTCCGGGACCATCATCAGCAACAGAAAACTCATAGAAATGACCGGAGTCTTTGCATGAAATATGAACCCGTCCGTCCGATCGATCGTGATGACAAATCGCATTGCCAATCAGGTTTGCGAAGACTTGAAGAAGGCGTAGGCGGTCGGTTTTGAGCTTGGGCAGGTCCGGGCTAATGACCATATTAAAGGTGGGCGGCGAAGCTAAAGAATCGATCGCCTCGGCGATCAGTTCGGCGACAGAAAACTCCTCTAGAGCGGCATTAGAAGATCCGATACAAGCATAATCTAGCAAGCCGTCGATCGTCAGGGCCATTCGATCGACTCGGCGACGCAGAAGCGTCATTTGGTATTGGGTATCGGTCGTAAGCGTTCCTTCTAAGTCGTCTTCAATCCATTGAGATAAGTTGGAAACGGCGCGGAGAGGGGCTTTGAGATCGTGGGAAACGACATGCGCAAATCGTTTGAGTTCTTGATTGCGTTCTTCTAAGATGGCTTGAGCATTCTTCCGATCGGTAATTTCTTGAACCGTAAAATTGACCCCGACCAAGCGACCGTCGGGCAAAATTTTCGGGTAGTAGCTCACGAGCCAGTCGTGCATAATGTCAGGCTGATGAGGCACTGTGCCACGCATTTCTAGATCAATAATGGGGATACGGGACTTCATAACTTGGCTACATAGCTGCTCTAGCTGATCAGCTATGCTGGGAATCACTTCTTGAAATGTGCGCCCAATATGATCTTCGACGGATAAGCCATTTATTTGGGCTAAATGTTTGTTAATCCGAATATATCGAAATTGAGCATCCGTTGAGCAAAGTCCAATGGGAGCCGTTGAATAGATCATCTCAATTTCAGCCAGTTGAGTATAAATCGTCTCTTCTTTCTTACGGAGAAGGAGTTCGGCCTGCTTTTGTTCGGTGATGTCATGAACCACCCCATAAACTAAGCCTTGCGGGATATATGGCTGGGTGTTCCAAGAAAACCATCGGTAGGAGCCGTCCTTGCAGCGATAGCGATTCTCAAATTGGATCACGGGTTTACCATGGGTCAATGCTTGACCTGCTGAAATGGTGGCCGATCGATCGTCTGGATGAACCCAGTCTATATAAGGTTGCGCCATCAGTTCTTCGGCAGTAAAGCCTAGTGTCTTTTCTCAAGCTGGATTTAGCCGCACGAAGTAGCCCGATGTATTTGCGATCGCCATCAAGTCGATGGATAGGTCGAAGAATCGATCGCGATCTAGTTCGGCTTCTCGAATTCGATCGGTTTCCATCTGCTGGATTTGTCGCCGTAAAGTAGCCTTTTCCATGGCATAACGTATCTTCTCTTGCAACAAAATCGGAGTCAGATCGCGTTTCAGCACATGATCTGCTGCACCCTGTTTCATTGCTTCTAGGACGACGCCTTCGTCCCCTTCATCTATGATCACAATAACGGGTGGACTGCTGCCATTGCTCTCGGCATTTAACGCAGCTAAGAATGATACTTCGTTTTTCTCAGAAAATTCGGTGTCGAGTAGAACAATATCGACATCATTCGATCGGCATAGGAGTAGTCCTTCTGGTATAGACGCTGCTTTCAATAATGAGTAGGCATGGCTTAAATCCGCTAGCAATACACATGGGTGCTCTCGATCGATCGAATTGTCTTTGACAATAAGCACTGTGCAAATAGGATAAACCATGCGCGCTCC
>JAYVVL010000291.1:0-3759 GCA_043787035.1 Synechococcales cyanobacterium | reverse complement strand
AATATCCAAACATTACGACATTCAATCCAAATAATCCGACCTTGATCACTGTAACGTGCTTGAAGATTTCATATATCTCTGCTGGGATGCTAATTCCCACAAGTCCTAAAACTAGTAAATGTGCCCAACCCTTCTGCTTCCATAGCCCGATCGCTTCAATGCTACTGAGGGCGCTATATCCGGCTGCTGCAAATCCCGCAAACTTGAGCGTTTTGGGTGTGATATTTAAAAATTTATCTAGAAGATAGACAATGATTTGGTGCTTCCCTTCGAGCTGATACGTCTCAGCGAGATCTTGCAACGATTCAACATTTTTTAGCGTCAAGAGTAGCCCTATAGCCGTGGCAGCGAACAAGAGCGTCATCATCAATTTGTAGGCAACGATCGCGACAAGTCCGATCGGACGACCTCGATAGCTGAATTTGAGTTTAAATTTCACAAGTTTAAATTTTGCAGTAGAGTTCGCGAAAATAACATCATTCTCTTCATTAAACACAATTTTAAGGTCAGCCCATGACCAACCTAGCAAGTCAGCCCTCATTTCCCGTCCCCGCTTGGAGCGAATATGCGATCAATCCGGGTCTCCAATAGACCTATCCATAAATTAAATTACGGCAAAAAAAGATGGTAAAACAGTATTTTAGCTGCGTACCACCCAATGAAAAATCTACTTGATTATATCTATAATGAGCCTCCTCGGGTGTTGGCCCTGTTGGGCGTTAATTTAGACGCCTTCCAATCTCCAACAGGTTTTGAACGCTTATTCCTCATCCTCAGTGTACAAACAATAGATGGAAGGATGATCTTGAACCTTGCGCACTTCCTGTCGGCGGGCACTATGCCCGAGAGAAACGGCTACTCGTTGGCGAGTTTTTGGCAAGATTGTAGACTCTACGGTGCCATAGAGGACTTCAATCACATCGTCAATAAAGAAATGACGATCGGGATCTTGTCTGAATACGGCTGGAATCGCATCAGCTAGCTCCAATCCTTCAAAGTCATGGGTAAGCTGAGGTCCGGCTGTCGAGGAGGGCTTGAGGCTTCCTTTCTTTGAGGCTTTGGATGCTTTGGATGCCTTAGAGACCTTGAGCGCATTGAAGACGCTAGACGGGGACGATGTCTCCTTTAGATTTCTTTTCGAGGCTTTAGGACTCTCTGTCTGGGATTCTTCCGGTTCATCTTCGTCGAGTTCAGGGACGATCGCGGCGGACGGTTTGGTCTTGGTTTTTGTAGAAGGCTTCTTGGTAATCGGGTTTTCTTGTTCAACTATTGGGTTCAACACATTGAGCTTGTCGTCTGTTTTGCCGAGGAGCGCCGTCATGTGGGAAAGATTTGCATCGATCGTACGAGTAGCGTGTTCTACGGCGGCTTGAACAATCGCATCGCGTTCAGAAATCAGGCGATCGAGTTGTTCTTCGAGTTGTTGTCTGAACTCTGGGGTTAAAACGCTGAAATCCATGGTGGGGTTATCCTATCAGAAACGCCATTTGAGTATATCGGTGAATCCCGTTTTCGCCACAAATTTATGATGTAATAGTCCGATTTGATTTATGCCATCCGGTTGAACGGCCTCCCGATCCCCAAGATGCTGTTGGCGAATTGGGAGTCGGAGGGCCTCTTTGTCTTTGAAAGCGTTCTGCTTCATTGTTTGTCCACCTCGGAATTCATTCCGAGGTGGCATGTGGCAACCACGATTAACTTGCTAGATCCAAGCACGTCGCGCTGCAAAGGGGCGATCGAGTACAATGCATCTATCAAATCCTTCCTTCTAGAATGTCAAACTTAATTAGGCGCGTTGCGATCGTAGGGGGAACCCATGGAAATGAATGGACCGGAGTTTATCTTGTTAAAAAGTTCCAAAAATCGCCTCAACTGGTTCACCGATCGAGTTTTGAAACGGTGACGTTATTGGCAAATCCAGAAGCGATTGCGCGCAACCAACGCTATATCGATTGCGATCTGAATCGTTGTTTTGACCCGAATGATCTGAATAACCCAGCTTTGACAGGTTATGAAGATATTCAAGCCAAAGCGATCGTATCTGCATTGAGCCTGGATGACACGTCTAAAGTCGATTTTATTATTGATTTACATAGCAGTACGGCCAACATGGGACTGACTTTACTTCCTGCTAGCCAACATTCATTTAATCTACAGATCATGGGTTATCTGTGTCAGCAGAACCCTGACATTCGCGTTTGCTGCGGGGTTCAACAGAATCGAAATTCACCCATGCTCCGATCGATCGCACCGTTTGGATGCACGATTGAAGTAGGCGCGATCGCTCAGGGTGTTCTAGATGCCCACCGATTTCAACAAACTGAACAGTTAATTCATAGCATTTTGGATTATCTAGATGCAGTTAATCACAATTTAGTGCAGGTGACTGCATCTAGCTTAGTAATTTATCAGTCAATCGAATCGATCGATTATCCTCGAACTCCAACTGGAGAACTGGACGCGATGATTCATCCTCAACGTCAAGGAAAAGACTATGAGCCACTCGAAGCAGGCGATCCATTGTTTTTGACGTTTTCTGGGGAAACCATCGTCTATCAAGGGCCATCGATCGTCTTCCCGATTTTTATCAATGAGGCGGCTTACTATGAAAAAGGAATTGCTATGACATTGACTGAAAAACAGCAGCTTAAACTCGCATCATCGATCCATTCAATGGATCAAGAAGATTTTATTTCCTGATCGCAAGCTGTAACGGTTAGGGCACAATAGAACTTAAGTCTGGTGTTGCATTTCTCTACACATCTATAGTTCTCCCTAGACGGTCCGAGTATGAGACGATTTCCTTTCGCACTAGTTTTGCTATTCTCGGTTGGGTTTATTAGCTTTGGCGATCAGGTGCTGCCTCGATCGATCGGGCAGTACAGCACCCAAGCGCGACTTACTATAGACAACATGATGGTATCCGCGTTTCCGCAATGGAGTCCCAAGACAAACCAATACAAAAGAACCCAAGATGCCATACAGCAGATGGAAAAAAATTAACGCAACCAGTGTCAGCAACTAACGATGATCATGAGTTGATCACCATCAGTAAACGCCCAAAGTTTGACCAATGCCCAGTTGGCCAAACTTTTACCAGGTGAAATCAACTGGGATCTCGACGGCGATGAAGCTCATGTGCCACTTTCATAACGAATCATCTGCTCCTTCGCCAGCATGGTAAGAACTGCGCACCAATGGACCCGATCGCACCTGTGAAAAGCCCATAGCTCGTGCTTTTGCGCCCAATGCGTCAAACTCCTCTGGGGTCCAGTACCGCCTCACCGGAAGATGCTCTAGAGAGGGGCGCAAATATTGGCCGAGGGTAATACGATCGCACCCCACAGTGCGTAAATCTTCTAAGGTCGCCATAAGTTCGTCTTCGGTTTCACCATGGCCCAGCATGATGCCGGATTTGGTCAAGATACGGGAATCGAGCTGTTTGACTTGGGCCAACACCTGTAGCGATCGTGGGTACTTCGCGCCGCGTCTGACCACGCCTTGGAGTCGTTCGACGGTTTCGATATTGTGGTTGTAGCAGACGGGTTGAGCGGCCACAACAGTCTGAATTCGCTGAGACTGGAGCGTGTCCGGATTAAGGCCATCGTAGCGGCCACCCCAGAAATCAGGCGTTAAAACTTCGATTTGGGTCTCGGGGGTTGCGTGACGGATGGCGTTCATCGTTGCCGCAAACCAGCTCGCCCCACCATCGGGCAAATCATCTCGCGTGACTGACGTGAGCACCACATATTTCAACCC
>JAYVVL010000290.1:0-10454 GCA_043787035.1 Synechococcales cyanobacterium | reverse complement strand
CCTATTCTTCTCAGTGACCCATAAGTTAAAGTCTAAAATATGAGGTTTGCTGATGATAATGAACAGCTATTCTAATGATCCATGGCTGAGAACGCCTTACACTAAGAGAGGTCGTTAACTTAACGATCGACCGTATCCCTAAATGTGAGGAACCCCGATGGTGGTTGTTCTTGAACAAACCGTAAGTAGTGAAAAGCCCGCCGCGCAGGATTTGGCATCACTGCGGCAGGTTCTTGCTTCGGTCAATGCAGATAGTTGTCCGCACATTTACAATTTTCATATGCACACAAATCATTCAGACGGACAGTTGCGTCCCGATCGTTTGATTGACCAAGTTCTAGAGATCGGGTTGAAAGGCTTTGCGATTACCGATCATCACCAAGTAACCGGATTTTATGCGGCGCAGCGACATCTTCAAGATTGGAGTGAGAAGACTGAAAACCAGGGGAAACTCGTCCCTCATCTGTGGATTGGGACCGAAATCACATCTCGGCTTTTGGATATTGAAGTTCACATTTTAGGATTTGCCTTTGATCCGTGTAATGGTGCAATCGTGGAGTATCTCCAAGGCGTTGCCCCTCACGGCGAAAACGCAGCGGCCCAAAATGTCATCTCAGCCATTCATCAGAGTGGGGGAATCGCGGTTCTAGCGCATCCGTCTCGCTATCGTAAGCCTTATGGTGAGCTGATTCCAGCCGCTGTAATGATCGGAATTGATGGCGTGGAAACCTACTATGCTTATGGAAACCCCAAGCCCTGGAAGCCCAGTCCTAAAGAAACTCAAGGAGTCAGCGCCCTCAGCCAGCAATACCATCTCCTCAATAGCTGTGGTACCGATACCCATGGATCAAACTTGTTACAGCGAGTTTGATATAGACCCGGCTTGACCTGTAGGAATCAAATCGAGCTTTGTCGCTGAGGGAGACGGATTTGGATCCAGGCACCTCCTTCGGGATGGTTTTTGGCTATGATCGTACCGTGATGGAGATCAACAATTTGCCGAACGATCGCGAGTCCAAGACCACTCCCACTACTCGGCTGAAACGGCTGTACTTGAGGTCTTATCGAACCGCGTGTCCGTTCAACTCCCATCATTTCTGACGTGTCTTGAATTAAATTTGTCCTTGGCTCTAAGGCTTTCACTGGAAGACTAGCGGTCGTCTCTTGAGGGACCATCGAAATGGAGAGTTCTGACGACAATCGCGCACGGGAAAAGTCTGCGCGATAAAAGCGCTCAAAGACCATGGGCAAATCGTCTTCTGGAAACCCTGTGCCGCCGTCAATCAGGTCAATCTGTACAATGGTGGCACTCTGTGACAGGCTCATCTGGCGATCGTCCTGAACCAAACTGAGCTGAAGCAAAATCGGACGTTCGGGCAAAGTGTACTTAATACTGTTATCTAGGAGATTAATCAGCACGCGGTGAAGGCGAGCATCATCGCCCTGAATTACCAACTGCTCGGGTCCCTGATAGGACAATACAATTCCTTTCCCCCTAGCAATCGGTTCTAAGCTTAACCAAGCTGACTTGATCAAATCCGGCAAGTTGATGGAACTGAGCTTCAGCGGTTTGGTTCGAGTGGCCTCAAGCTGGCTGAGATCTAAAATTTCTTGAACTAAGGTGCTGAGGCGAATCGTTTCCTTAAGCAATCGATCGATCCAAGTCCGCAATGATGGATCAAGGCGCGGCTGCAACATTTCCGCTACTAGCCGAATCGAGGTCAAGGGGGTCTTCAGTTCATGGGCCACATCAGACGTCCATCGATCGCGCTGTTGAGATAGAAGCTGAGCCTCCGCACGACTCTCTAGTAGGACGCCGACGTGGCCATATTGCAGAGGCGTCGCATAGCCGCGCAATGGATAAGGCGTCAGGTTTGTAACATGGGTAACATTGAGCGAAGCCGGATACAGAATCCACTCCGCTTGGCAAGACCGACCGGTCGATCGGGCTTTTTGAATCAGGGCGTCGAGATCGTAGGAACGGACCAGTTCCAAGAGGAGACGGGGTTCTGCGGGATTGTAATCCTGAATATTTAACAGATCCAGCGCGGGAAGATTGCCTCGAATGAGCTGGTTTTCATCGTCCACGCGAAGGTAGCCCATAGGCGCAAGACTAATGATGGCTTCCCAGTCGGCCAGTTCAGCTTGGAGATCGTTGGAGCGGGTCTGATAAGAATCTAGCATCCGAAACATTTGCGAGGTCAGCGAGAGAGATGACCCTTCGTTGGATGCGATATTGTTCAGCCCGCCTTGATTCGGTTCAGCCCGATCAATCGCTGCGTCCGATCGATGATGACTCTGCTGCAACTTCCTCAAGAGCCGTAACTTGTAGACGAACAAGAACAGCAATCCGATCGATAGTCCCAATAAAAATTCCAGCAACGCTCTGACCTGATCCCCTGTGAACAAAACAACTGAGTCGATTAGATAGCAATAGTGATTCTGAGTCTAGCTCAAGGGCATCCCGCCAAAAGGCAAGCTAGATCACACAAACGCTCTTACCCCATCACCCCCAATCCCTATCACCCCATCCGATACCCAAACCCTCGCACCGTCACCAAGTGGAGTGGATGGCTTGGATCGGCTTCTATTTTTTCACGCAGCCAGCGAATATGAACGTCCACCGTCTTACTATCTCCAATAAAATCATGGCCCCACACTCGCTCTAGGAGCTGATCGCGGGACCAGACTCGCCTCGGATGACGCAAGAAAATCTCTAAAATCTTAAATTCTTTGGGAGAAAGGTTAATTTCCTTCTCGTCCAACAGCACCCGACACTCCTCCGGGTACATCCCAATGTTCTGGTAATTCAGGGGCGCTAGAGGAACCGCAGGTACGGGGCTAGCGGGAAGATTGGACTGAAACTGCTGTTGACGTCGCAACAGTGCTCGACATCGAGCCACCAGTTCCCGCATTCCAAAGGGCTTGGTCAAGTAATCATCTGCGCCCACTTCCAATCCCACCACTCGATCGGTTTCAGTTCCGCGCGCGCTTAGCATTAGAATCGGCACGCTGTGTCCCTGACGGCGAATTAAGCGACATAGATCCAGACCATTGATATTGGGCAGCATCAAATCCAAAATAATTAAATCGGGCAGCGGCGGCATCATAGAGCTAGCGGTTGCTACGATCGCGTTAAGCTGAAAAACCTCCATGGCCGTCCGTCCGTCCGCCACCATGGTGACTTCATAGCCTTCTTCTTGGAGCGTCAGGGTGACGGTCTCTCGAATCAGCTCCTCATCTTCAATCACTAAGACACGACCCAGACTCATAGACTTTCCTCAGGAACTCTAGCTTAAAAACGTCAAATCGGGAACTTTAAAATATCCACAGCCAAACTGGGATCATTCCCAGTAATACTACTGTGCTAAGAGCAATACTACTCGCTGCAAGGTCTCGATTCATATCGTACTCTTCGGCCAAAATCAAACTCGCAAACGCACTGGGCATTCCTGCCATCAGCACAAGCCCTAGCCGCACGTCTCCCTTCAGGCCTAAAAACGACGTCCCAACCCCGACCAGTGCCGGGAGCAAAATCATCTTGAGGCCCACTGGAAGCATGGCACTATGCAGACTAGACCAGCCATTGATTTTGGCCAATCGCAAACCCATCAACAGAAAGGACGTCGGCACGACAAACATCAATGACGAGCTAGCAAAGGTTTCAACGGGACCGGGAAACATCGTCGATCGGCTGAAAAACCCAAACCCAAAGGCCCACAGCGACGGCACGGTCAAAATATCGCGCAATAGCTTAAAAAGGCGGCGGTTCCGGGCTTGACGAAGATCCTCCGGGGTCTGTTCAAGAGACGTATCCACTTCGGCTTGACCAAAGTGACTGGCAATCAACACGCCAATAAAGTAGGTGCCAATCAAATTTTGCGTCAGGCTAAAAAATACGGCCCAGCTAAAGGCACTCGGCTCAATTATCGACGGCAATAGCCCTAAGCCGACAAACCCAGTGTTGCCCAACATCGCCGCAATGATGAAGCTACCATATTGATAGCGATCGTAGCTTGGCAACCATAAAATTTTCTTTTCTCCTCCCGGCGGATTAAGACGCTGGAGGAGCATCAAAACTGACCAAGCGATCGCCAATCCAACCCCTAGAGTCACCACCGTAATGGCAGGCGTCATCCCGATTTCGCCCGATAGCTGACTATGACGCGCAAGGTCAAAGATCTGCCAAGGCACGCCAAACCAATACAGTCCACGACCCATCCAGTACGGTGTCTTCTCTGGCAGCACCCGCAGTAAAATAATTCCTAAAGTCACCCAAAAAATCAAGGGTGAGTAGGCAGAAACCAATGTATCAACCATGCATATCCACCCTGATACTTAATTCCGATGCCTCTTTGTGGCGCGACTGATCATCTGACGGTCTGTCTACGCTAGAACGTTCTTTAAGTATCACTCTGACTTCTGCCAATCCGATATCTTCCACTGATTATTTTGCCGCACTAGGCTGTAGCGAAGCTGAAGGTCATCGGTCTGGTCTTCCTTCATGGCGCTGCCTTCATAATACTTCCGAAGTTCGCGAACGTTGGCGGTGATGGAGGCTCGATTGGGGTCCGTCGGATTGACGTCTAATTTCTTCACCTCAATAGCATGTTCATACTCCACATGCGCACCGTCACGCTGGGCATCTCCGGCTTCCTTTCGCCAAACGGAGAGTTTCGGCTCGCTTAAGGCTTGATCCAATTGCGCAATGGCATAGCCTGGGCCCATTGCCGCTTTTTTGGTGGTAAACCACAGTTCTAAAATTTGCTTTGCCGTAGCGGCGTTGAGATCGCCTTGAATGGGAACGGGCTGACCCGGAATCCCAGCCGTCGCTAAGGCTACAGTCGGCGTCGGCGTCGGCGTCGAAACAATGGCAGCCGGAGCCGATCGCCACCACCGACTCATACCAAAGCCCATAGCCATGACCCCCGCTAGCCCCAAAGCCCAAGGGAACCAGAGCGGCAAGGCCCATTTGAGTTTAGATTTTGGGTTCGATCGCCCGGTAGTCCGAGGTCTTGGCCTTTCTCCTAGGGGTGTTCGTGGCGGCGCAGGCGATGAAACGACCGGGCGATCGATCGCGTTAGAATTCTGAGCCATCCCTTGATGAGGCGTCTGAATATATTGAGATGAGCGATGAGAGGAAGCGCTGTTCTGAGCGATCGCAACGCCTGCGGTCCCAGCCACCAAACCGCCGCCGAGAGCCGCCCGAACTGCTCCTCGATCAGCCGATCGAGGGCAAAAGGAGACTCGTTCTGCGGTTTCCATAGAATCATTGCCTTCTGAGGCGGATGGCGATCGTGTGGATGGGGCTGCCATCGAATCTGTCACAACACTGCCGCGCCGAGATCGTGACGCAGGAGAAGAAGTCGCAGCACCGCGCGATCCCCCAACTGCTGTTGCGCTTCCGAACTCCAAGGTTTCGTCCGAACTCCACGGATTTGCCGCCCCAGTTGCGCCCGTGGACATCGATCGGCCTGCCAAAGCCGATACTCCGGCAAATCCCTCAGAAACCTCTACTGGAAGTTCTTCCAAATAAGACTGAACTTGGTCATCGGCAAAATAATCTTTCAGCGACGCGCGATGTTCAGACAAGTCTCGAAAATGCGGAAACACTTCGCCGCCCACCCAACGTTCGGCATAGAGGCACAGCCCCGGCAACCAGTCGGGCGACCCCTGAGAATGCTCCCGGATAAAGGCGATCGGCTCATACTCTTGACTCAGTTCCAGCAGACGATTAGCTTCTTCGGTCTGGCCCAGCAGCAGCGCACAGACGGACTGCTCCAAATGAACATCCTGACGGACACTGAGTTTGGACAGGAGATGCTTGGCCCGACGAATCAACGCCGGCTGATGCTCAGCGAACCCTCGGGCAATCAACGCATAAATCGCCAAATACGTTGCCACTGCTGATGGACGCCGTGCCTCTTCTTCAAACAACACCTGCTGCTCTTCTGCCGTCAAATAACTGCGTAACTGCTGGATAAACCGCAAAAAATCATCCATCGTGAGGCCCGACTGGTCATCGCCTGCTCCATCCACCCCGTCGCGTTCACGGAGCATATCCTGCAACAAATTCAATCCTTTGCGTCGATCGCGGACATATTCAGGTTCAGGTAGCGCCAGTAGTTCCAAAATCCGATAGGGCCGCAACCGCAACAGGTCCGATTGAATCTCAGCCCGAATCCCTTCAAACAATCCCTCGCGTACCAACAGCTCCTCGCCCGTCTCCAAGGCTTCTGCTGCCGTCTCATGCTGTCCCTGCTGCCAATGTTCGCGCCCTAACTCCAAACATGCAAATGCGATCGTCAGCACCGTGTCGGACAACGCCACCTGCGGATCCCCAAACTGACCACTCTTGAGTCCTGTTCCGCCACTGCTCAAGCGTCCACTGCTGAGATATGGCCTACCCACCTTAAGCACTAGCTCATATTCTCCTAACTCCTGTAAAATTAGAAGTGCGCCCACTAAATTGTCTTCGGCAATGTCAATGTGAGCAGTCTGCTCTGCAAGAGAGGCTAACGGGGAAGCCATCAAATCAGATTCAACTTGAGTCGTCAAAAAACGCTCATCATAAGCGCTACGTTGCGCGGGATCGGACAAGATTCCATAGGCTTCGTCCAAGAGAGAACGACGCGATGCAAGCGCATTTTCAGAGTACTCGCGGCGGGGCATCTGGCGGGTACGATCGTGATGCGCTTGAGTGAGCTGTTCAGGGGGTGCCTGAATCGGTAGCCCTAAAATCCGGTAATAATCGAGTGGAATACGCACGTTCCTATGTCCCCAGCAATTGCCTAACGAGCCTGACGAAGACCGCCTTAGTCAGCCCAAAAATTAAAAATTTAGAGGTACTATACTATCGCATAGAACAGTTGAAACGGTTCATTCTGAACCTCTCGTCAGACCAGCTCAGCTCCAATTTCAGCCTATCTACAATTTCAGCTTGATTTACGATACGCTAGATTACTGTATTACGTACAGATACGTAACTGCGGACTTCAGACATTAGGATTTCCATCATGGATCACGCTAGAACATTTCCTGCGACATCAGTCACCCCGGCAACCGTCACCCGAGATGAAGGGTTGATGCTCTATGAAGATATGGTCTTGGGCCGCACCTTTGAGGACAAGTGCGCAGAGATGTACTATCGCGGCAAGATGTTCGGATTTGTCCACCTCTATAACGGCCAAGAAGCGGTCGCTACAGGGGTTATCCGGGCCATGCGTCAGAGCGAAGACTATGTATGCAGCACCTACCGCGATCATGTTCATGCCTTGAGCTGTGGCGTCCCGGCCCGCGAAGTGATGGCCGAGCTGTTTGGCAAAGAAACCGGATGCAGCAAGGGACGCGGGGGTTCCATGCACCTGTTTTCCGCCAAGCACCGTTTGCTCGGGGGATTTGCATTTATTGCAGAAGGGATTCCGATCGCGACGGGTGCAGCATTCCAGAGCATGTACCGAAAAAAAGTGATGGGCGATGCGTCGTCAGACCAAGTTACCGCTGCCTTCTTCGGCGATGGCACCTCGAATAATGGGCAGTTTTTTGAATGTCTGAACATGGCCCAACTCTGGAAACTGCCAATTATTTTTGTAGTGGAAAATAACAATTGGGCGATCGGGATGCAGCATGAGCGGGCGACGTCTCAGCGCGAAATCTACAAGAAAGCCAGCGTCTTTGGGATGTCCGGCTATGAGGTGGACGGGATGGATGTGTTGGCGGTGCGGGCGATCGCCCAAGAAGCCGTCAGACGGGCGAGAGCGGGCGAAGGTCCCACGCTAATTGAAGCGCTCACCTACCGATTCCGGGGTCACTCGCTTGCGGATCCTGATGAGCTGCGTCCAAAGGAAGAGAAAGAGCATTGGTTTGCTCGCGACCCTATTAAGAAGTTAGCGGCGCATTTGCTAGAACACAAGCTCGCTGAGCAAGCTGAACTCAAGGCGATCGACAAAAAAATCCAGCGTCATGTTGAAGATGCGGTGGAGTTTGGGCTTTCTAGTCCTGAACCGAACCCAGCGGATCTCTATAAATATGTCTTTGCGGAGGATTAATTTTGTACGACATCATCCCTGAGAGTTGGCAGGACTGGACCGGGTTAGCCGTTGGAATTGCGATCGTCTGTGTGATCGGCTGGCGCATCTTGAAAACTCCACCCCTGTAGTGGCAAACGTCCCTCGTTGAAAAATGAGGGATTTTTGTTGAGGCTGTGAGCTTACTAAAACCGTACCTATTCTGAATTGAGGAACCTCACCATGGCTTGGAATTTTAATCAACTGGCAAAGACGTTATCCTATTTTGAAGTGATTCCGATCGTGAGTGATATTAAGCGTATGTTTCAACCTACCCCGCCCCCGCCCCAACCCCAGATGATCGTCAACAATCAAGGAGAGACCGTGTTATTTGATTTTCGCAGCATTACGGATTTGTCTCAAACGTGGGGTGCCGTGGATGATGTGGTGATGGGCGGCGTGAGTGAGAGCGGGCTGATCAAGTGCGTGGAGGGTGCGCTGTTTACGGGGCTGGTCTCGACCGAGCAGTCTGGGGGATTTGTGTCTGTGCGAACGCGAAATTTTCAGGTTCCACTCGACTTGTCGGCGCACACTGGATTGGAAATCAAGCTCAAAGGCGATGGCAATCGCTATAAGTTTCTCGCTCGCAGTAGTGATGGCTGGGACACCCTTGCCTATGCGTATTCCTTCAATACGACGAAGAATGAATGGATGAACGTTCGGATTCCATGGATTGAAATGGTAGCGGTCATGCGGGCTAAAACGGTTGCCAACGCGCCCCCGATCGAGGCTAGAAACATTCGATCGCTGCAACTCATGCTCAGCAAATTTGAATACGACGGACAGCTTAACCCGAGCTTTACGGCGGGTCAATTTGCCTTGACCCTAGACTCCATCCGAACCTACTAAAATTCTCACTTCTAAATTCTCACTTCTAAATTCCCAAAGACATGACCTTAAAACGAATTTTTCTGATCGGTATCACGGCGATCGCATTGCTGTTTCTAGGCACCGATCTAGTCGAAAGCTTTAGCAAACCTCAGTTTCAAGGTCGTCTTGCGCTGTATGAGTCTGATTTAAAACTGCATCTTTCAGAATTTAAAGGGACGGATGAGACCAGTCAGCAGATCAAAAAAATGATGGAGGACTCGACTTCACCCGTCAGCGCGGCCCTCACCGAATACCAAGCCGCACAGAAGCAGGTTCAGGCCACATTAGCCGCGCCTGAAATTCAACCGGGCGATCGCAAAGCCCAACAAAAAAATCTCGAAGAATTAACGCTGCGTCTTGGCTTGCTGCAAGTCCAAAGCGGCAAACTCGAAGTCGCCCAGCAGTCCTGGGCCGCCCTCACCACCACGGCTCAAACCTCTAGCCAAGCCCGTCAAGCCGCAACCGTTCTTAATGGATTATGGAACGATCCGCCGCGTGTGCTGGCAGACGCGGAATCGACGCTGGTGAAGTCGCTAGATGGATGGTATGAGTATCGATCGATCGATCGTCTTTACGAAGTTCAAGACCGCACAAGCGATCGGAAGAATCTGCAACAAAAAGAACGTGCGACCGCAGAGTCTGTGCTCACGAAATTAAGCATTAGTGGCATCACGACAACAGCTTCTTTAGGGGGGGGACTGATCTTGATTTTGGGAACGCTGGGGCAGTTTGCATGGAAGCGTGAAGAGTCTTGGCTGGGGAATCTTAATCAAAATCAGTGGGCGGTTCCGTGGGATTGGGAAGATACGTGGCTTGTGATGGTGGCGGGGTTCTTTCTAGTGGGCCAGATTGTGGTGGGAATTTTTATCGCACCGTTGCTCAGAACATTAGCCATCGCGTTGAAAGCTGAGTTTCTGCTGACGGATGATGTCTATAAAGGAATCCTAATTTTAAGCAGCTACGTTGCGTTGGCCGCAGGATCTATTTCAGTGTTGTATTTCACAATCAAAAAGCATCTGCCGCTTGATAAAACTTGGTTTCGAGTATCGACATCGGGCGCGTGGTTTCCGTGGGGCTTGGGTGGATATCTAGTTGCGTTTCCGCTGGTGATAGGCGTGAGTGTACTTAATAGCCAAATTTGGCACGGCCAAGGTGGCAGTAATCCGCTGCTGCCGATCGTATTGGAAGGGCGGAGTCCAGTGGCGCTGGCGTTATTTTTGGTGACAACGGCGATCGCGGCTCCGGTGTTTGAGGAGATTCTGTTTCGAGGTTTTTTGCTGCCGTCATTGTCACGATATTTTTCGACGTGGAATTCGGTGTTGCTGAGTGGGTTTATTTTTGCATTAGTACATCTAAGCTTGTCTGAGGTTTTGCCGTTGATGGTGTTAGGGATTGTATTAGGCTTCGTCTATGCGCGCACGCAAAATCTTCTCGCCTCTATTTTGCTTCATAGTCTGTGGAATGCTGGGACGATTTTGAGCCTGTATTTGTTAGGCAGCGCTGGGCGATAATCGTAAT
>JAYVVL010000289.1:0-10491 GCA_043787035.1 Synechococcales cyanobacterium | reverse complement strand
TGAGGTATGAATAACTTAATCTGCAAATTTGAATCCTAGATTTGGCTGAGGTTGTAGAGATTTAATAATCAACCTCCATACCTTGATTCAGCAACGCCTTTCAGGATTTTGCCTCTGCATTGCTGTTGATGTAATGCAAAAGGTCTTCTAGTGATGCTTGGACATCTTCAATCTCATCGTCATTCCCATTTTCTAGAGAATCATTGAGCTGTTAACAATCGGCCACCAAACAGTGAGCATGGGCCAAAATCAGTTTTCGCAGATCATCGCTCCAGCGTTCACGATCGCATTTTGCTTCTTCTTCAATCCATTTGATCAATTGTGTTAATAATCGATGTTTCTCTTGGTATTCTTCCTCCTGTTCCAATACCATCAAAAAGTTAACGGCGACATCAACATCAAAGAGTTTCCTCGTCACCAGCGGCTGCCATAGTGTTATGACACAGCGAAGTCTCTCTTGTTGTAGGGCTTGCTGACCTACAAGCTTTAGGATCCTCGGTCGTAGTGCCACAAGGTCCCAGCTTCTTTGCTGCTTTCTCCCAGTTTTCCTGCTGTTGATAGGTATAAGCTATCAAGGCATCGGGTGAGTCTCCCAAAGTCAGCGGCTTTTTGATTTTTTGAAACGAGGTCAGGGCTGTTTTTGCGTCATCGGATTGCAGGGCTAGTACTCCACGGACCCAATGCAGTTGGGCGGCACTAAAGCGCTTGGGTTGTTTGCTGACAAGGGTTTCTACCGTGTCCCGATCGCCCTTGATTAGGAGCAGCTTTAGATAACAGATGGCGTTGTCTTTCGGAAGTTTTTGACGGTCAAAGGCATCGCGAATCAGGTCTAATGCAACATCTAACCGATTTTGGAGGAGTAATGCTTTTGCAACACCATAATAGCCATGGTCCAAACAGCCTAATTTTAGAGCTTGTCGAAAGGAATTCTCCGCCGCTTTAGGGTCATCATTAAAGAGTTCATCGCGTCCCCGATAGGTCCAAACGATCGATTCATCGATTGAAAGCTTTACGTCTGGTTGAGATCGTTGGAGCTTCTTAATTTCTTCGATCGCTTGACGATATTTTCTATGTTTCAGTAGCGTTTCTATTTGTGTTTGGGACACCAGCCTCCAAAAGCGCCTCTAAATCACCCATCATTTTTTCAAGACGACGGCGCTTCTTAGGATCATCCCAAAGCTTGGCTTGCTTAACCCGACGGTGAATATCATCAAACCGAATCCTAAAATCAGCCGGATCTCGCCCGACTCTGCCCTCCTCCTCCCGAGCCACTGCAATCTCTTCCTTAATGGCAGATAGCGAAAGCTCTTTTGTCACGGCTTGCTTGAGAAGTTTTTTCCGCGTCGCCTCATCCTTAACCTGAGCGATCGCCCGTGCCTTGGTGTATTCCAGCTTGCCTTGACGAAGAGCCATGAGAATTTCTTCCGGGAGATTGAGCAACGGCAGACGGCTGGAGCGGAAGCTCTGAGCCGTAAAACGACCAATACCCTGAAGAAGCTTTTCGATCTGCTGATACTGACGGAAAACGTTTTCCGTCAACTCAATACTACGCCTTTGAGCATTGGATGCTTGGTTAAGAATGGCGATGATTTCAGAAGGTTCAACATCTAAACTGAGAGCCAGCAACGACAAAATCGCTTCAGTTTCTTCGATCGGGTTGAGGTCTTCGCGCTGGAGATTTTCCATCAAGGCAATTTGCTGCGCTTCGCGATCGCTAAACTCCCGCACAGAGATCGGAATCTGAGTAAGGTTTAACGCTTGAGCTGCACGAAAGCGGCGCTCCCCCGCAATAAGCTCATATTGATGGGGACCGATCGGACGGACGATAAGCGGTTCTAAAATGCCATGTTCGCGGACAGATTCGATCAGATGCGCCATTTTGGCAGGGTCGAAGTAGCGGCGGGGTTGCTGCACAGGAAGGGTGATTTGTTCGATCGGAACTCCGCCTGAAGGGAGAGGTTCAGCCCTATCAATCGGCAGCGTGAGAAAGGTGGAAATATTTCGCATGGGGGCGACGCTGGGTCGTTTGCGGGTTGCCATGGTTAGAGTGCCTCTAGGTGAGTCGTGATAGTTTTCATGACCTTAATCATGGGGTGTTTGGGGTCGTAAAGGGCGAGGGGTTGCTGTGCCATGGACGCATCGGCAAAGGCGATCGCCCGCGAAATCGGCGGGAACACTGTGGCAAATTGACTGAGTTGTTGTTGGGTCGCTTCGAGGATGCATTTGTCCTGTCCGGTGTTGGAGTACATCATAGGAACAATGCCCGCGATCGCAAGATTAGGATTCACCTGGTCTTGAATTTGGCGAACGGTGTCGAGGAGAAGGTCTGTCCCTTTGTAGGCTTTGAAATGGGTTTGGAGTGGGATGAGAAGATGAGTGGCGGCGACGAGACTGAGGATGCTCAAGATCCCTAGAGTGGGGGCGCAATCGATCAGGATATAGTCATAGCGATCGGTAACGCGATCGAGGATACGGCGGAGTTTCCATTCACGGGCGATCGCGGCTTGAAGCTGAACTTCAGCAGCACTGAGGGTAATATTTGCCGGGAGGAGATCAAGTTTATGAAGGTCTTTGACGATGGGGAGGGGAAGGTCTTTGAGAAGAGAATCAGCGATCGTGTGTTCGAGATCGTAGGGTTCGAGTCCCATGAAGGTGGTGAGGGACGCTTGGGGATCCATATCGACGAGAAGCACACGATGATTGGCTTCTGCAAGGTGATACCCCAAATTCATGGTGAGGGTGCTTTTGCCCACACCGCCGGACTGGTTGAAAAATGCGATGATTTTGGTCATCAGGGTTTTAGAATTTGACTGAGCTTATTTTACGGTCAATTCGCTCATTTCAAAAAGAACCCTGGGACTAATTTACCTATAAGTTGCCGCGTTTTTCCTGCTCCCGCTCTAGGGCTACAAACAGAGCCTTAAAATTACCAGCCCCAAATCCGTTACATCCGTGTCGCTCAATAATCTCAAAGAATAGGGTCGGGCGATCGCCTAGGGGCTTTGTAAAGAGTTGCAGCAAATAACCATGCTCATCCCGATCGATCAGAATTCCTAACTCAGCTAGGTGCGTAACCGGAATATCAATTTCGTTAACCCAAGTCTCAAGTTCTTGATAGTAAGTCTTGGGAATAGGTAAAAACTCAACCCCTGATTGTTTAAGCTGCTGGACAGTTTCGACAATATTACTGGTCGCTAAACCAATGTGCTGGATACCGGGACCATTGTGAAAATCCAAATATTCCTGAATTTGGGATTTTCGCCGACCGATTGCAGGTTCATTGATATTGATACTCGTTTTACCCCCATTTTGTAATACTTTTGACATCAAAGCTGAGTATTCTGTAGAAATAGATTGATCATCAAACGATAATTTGAGATCAAAACCCATGGTTTTCACAAAAAAATTGACCCATTCATCCATTTTCCCTTGTTCCACATTCCCAACAATATGATCAATGTGAGAAAGGTGTCCTAATTTCGGACTAGTCGTGTTGTTTCCATTTGTCTTTACCGAACGAGCGACAAAGCCCGGTGCAAAAGCTCCTCTATAGCAATCGCGCTGAATAAACTTAATGCATGTATCCCCATAGGCATGGATCGCAGCATAACGAAAGACACCCTCAGTATCTTCTCGATCCGTCGGCAAAATCGCTCCAATTGCTCCGTTCTGGATGGCATGTTGATAAACATGATTTACATCAGACACTTCTAATGCAAGAGTTGCGATCGTATCACCGTGGTTGAGCACGCTTTGGGCAATGGGATGGTCAGCAATCATGGCCGAACTCAGCACAAACCGGATGTCACCTTGCTCTAGCACGTAGGAAGTTGTCTTGCGTTCTCCAGTTTCTAAGCCACAGTAAGCCGTAATCCTAAATCCAAAACACTCAGCATAAAATGAAGCAGCTTGCTTCGCATTGCCAACATAAAATTCTAGATGATCCACTCTTTTAATTGAGAAAATGTCAGCCACAAATAGTCCCCGTAAGAAACAAAATAATACGTAAAATATCCCACTATCCCATCATCTAGTTTCTTAGGTGATGTAGATTGATAATATTCGTTCCGATAACATCTATAACAACCTAAAACACAAGTGAAAACCTATATATTTCAAATCTAAATCAATCGTATAATTTAAAGGAGTCCAATAAGGTTCTATCGAAAAAATTAAAATTAAATTCTATAATTCATGTGTGTCACTACATATTAGGTTTTAGTGTGTTGGGTTTTAATAGAGAATTACCAAGGACTCCAACGAATCTTTATGTATCTATCTCAGTATATGAATTTATGGTATGATTTACAACCAGTGACTCAGTGATTTTATTGCGATCACAATTCTGTCCAACCATTAATGTCGATGGATTAGCCTCAAGGCAGTGTCGCCCGTGCGCCTACAGTTACCCACAGATTTTGCTCGAACCCCTAATGGAGTCAGAAGCAGTGCTCTTTATCGGTTTGATGTCCCTGGGCTGGACTGGTCCAATCTGGAGGGTTACATTGACAAGATTCCCTTGAAATTGCTCGCATTAAGTGCTTTTACTATTCTGTTGTATCGCTATACCCAACAGCCAGAAATTCCTCTAGCCGTAATTCTCTCGTCCACATTTTCCCAGCCTGATACTCAGTTTGAACTATACTCTGAGATCTCCGGAACCCTTAAACTAAACGTGTTAATCGATACCATTAATACGTCTCTAAAACTAGTTGAACAGACTCGTAAAAGTCAGTCTGAATCTGTATTGAATGACCATTCAAGTCTGTCCATTGCAATAACCTTAAAAGACGGTCCTCTGCCCGTAGATCAAGAGTGGTGTGTAGACCAAAATTCTCAAGTTGTGAATTCCTTATCTCATTATGATCTACATCTACTGTTATCTCTGGATACGAACTCCAATAAAGCAATGTTCATCTACAATCCCAGCCTTTTTAAAACAGAGACTATACAGCAATTATCTCAACATTTTCAGGTACTAATCAAAGGACTGGTGGATGAGACAGGACATATTATCAATGCACCGATCGCACAACTACCTCTACTCACCGCCACAGAGATCCAGCAACAGTTGGTGGAATGGCAAAGTGATAACGTAGACTACCCCGATCGACCATTGCACCAGTACATCGAAACCCATGCGATCGAGCAACCGGACGCGATCGCCGTCACGTTCCAAGCCCAGTCTCTAACCTATCGCGAATTAAACCAACGGGCCAACCAGATCGCCCATGCATTACAACGTCAAGGCGTTGGGAAGAATAGTCCAGTCGCGGTTTTGATGTCACCGTCGTTAGATGTTCCAGTCTGCTTACTGGGAGTATTAAAAGCAGGTGGAGTCTATGTTCCATTAGATCCAACTCATCCGGCTGACCGTTTAGGGATCATGCTCGCAGATACCCAGCCCCAAGTGTTACTCACCCGATCGGATTTACTGACCTGCTTGCCAGCCATCTCGATACCCAGCTTGTGTCTGGATCGAGATTGGGAACGTATTGCGGTTTTACCGACGAGCAATTTAGATGCGGAGATTAGCCTGAGCCAAACGGCATCCATCATCTATACATCAGGGACAACGGGGAAACCGAAGGGCGTCATGGCGAGCCAGAGCAATTTAATGAACTATGTGCTGCTAGCGCGCGATCGCTATGATATTTCGACCCAAGATGTGATGATCGCGATCGCACGTTTTACATTCAGTATTACGATGTTTGAGCTGTTACTGCCGTTGGTCTCGGGGGGGAAATTAATTATTTTAGAGCGAGAGCATATTTTAGACTTTAAGCGCTTAGTGGAGACCCTGAAGCAAATTACAGTTTTACATACTTCGCCCAGTTTGATGCGCAAACTCGTGGGGTATCTTCAAACTCAAAATATTGACCTGAAATCCTTACAGGGGCTGCGTCATGTTTCAGTTGGCGGCGATTTCGCTGATGCAGAATTATTAACACAACTGCAAACGACGTTTCAGACCGCTGAAATTTTTGTAATTTATGGTTGTAGCGAAGTCAGTTGTATGGGTTGCACCTACCCCGTGCTGCGGTCTGCTGAACTAACGAAAAGCGATCCAACGAAAAGCCGTGTGGGTAAACCCTTCAACAATGTCAGTGTACGGCTGTATGATGCCGAGCAAAACCTAGTCCCGATTGGGGTGGTGGGAGAAATTTACTTGGGTGGGGCGGGTGTGACCCAGGGTTACCTCAATCGTCCCGATTTGACCCAGGAGAAGTTTGTTGAACTCGATGGTCAGCGTTTCTATCGCACGGGGGATCTTGGACGGTTTGATCGAGATGGCAATTTGGCGATTCTCGGGCGATCGGATTTCCAAATTAAATTGCGAGGCATTCGGATTGAGTTAGGGGAGATTGAACTAGCAATCCGGAAAGCACCAGGGGTCCGGGATGGGGTGGTGATGGCACGAACCTTGGGCGATCGGGCTACTGACGAGAAGAGTTTGGTGGCCTACGTTGTGTTAGAGTCCCCCAAAAAGACGACTATGGCAGACCTGCGGCAGTTTTTGCAAACTAAACTCCCAGATTATATGGTGCCAACCGCCTTTGTCGCCTTAGAGGCACTGCCTGTCAATCTCAACCAAAAGGTTGATCGCACAGCCTTGCCTTTGCCCACTGCCGAAAATTTAGCCGGATTGCAAACCGTGGTGCCCGCACGTGACGATTTGGAATCTCAACTCATTCAAATTTGGGAGAACGCCTTAGGAATTCAACCGATCGGCATCCATAATAATTTCTTTGAACTCGGTGGTGATTCGTTGCAAGCCGTGCAAATTTTGAGCCAGATCGGACAACAGATCGGACAGTCTTTAACCATTACCACTCTGCTCCACGCACCAACCATTGACACCCTAGCAGACTTGCTTCGTCATCCATCGACGCTAATGACAGAAGGCAATCGAGAGAGTAATGTGGTCCTGTTGCGGAGGGGTGGCAGTAAACCCCCACTATTTTGTCTTTATGGCGTGTTACTGTATCGCGAATTGGCAGAGCACTTAAAGACCGATCGATCGGTGTATGGCGTCTATTTGCAGGCAGAAATTGACCTTTTACAGACGGGTAATGTGCAGCAGTTTACAGCGGTATTTTCCAATATTTCGACCATCGCTGACCATTATCTAACCGCAATTCGTCAAGTACAACCCTCTGGACCTTACCATTTAGTCGGAGAATCATTTGGCGGGGTCATTGCCTATGAAATAGCCCAGAAGTTGCAGGCAGTGGGAGAAGTCGTTAAATTTCTGGCCATGCTGGATACCCGTGCTCCTAATTTATCGGCTCAGTCTCTCCGTCAACGACTCAAAATCCATGGGCAAATCATGCTCAAAAAAGGTCCGGCTTATTTAATCGAAAAACTAGATGACGGGCAGAAAAATATCCGGCGAACGGTAAAAAGACATCTTGTCAAGAAACAATTCCGACTAGAAACCACCACCGTCCAGCCAGAGTTACCGGAAAAGATGACCACGGCCCAAAATCATCTCAAAATCTCGGAAGCCGCTGAGAGCGATATTCGAGATTTTGTTCGGAAGAAAGCTTCTGATGACTACAGCCCACTGGCGTATGAGGAGGAGATGATCCTATTCCGGGCGATCGATCGAGATCAGTTTGAGGTGAACGATCGCCATTTAGGTTGGAATGCCTGGGTTCCTCAGTTACAGGTGTTTGAAGTCCCAGGGGACCACCTCAGTATTTTAAAATTCCCCAACGTCCAAATCATGGCTGAACAGATGAAGCCCTATTTGGATTAGGTCCGTGAATCTGGAATAGATTGACGGAAAACGTTTTCCGTCAGCTTCGTTCTAGCGTCACTGAACCATCAATTTCAAGGACTTCCATTGTGGCGATAGCGTAGATCGCGGGTGGTGTGACTCGTTTCAAGATGCTCACATCAATGCTTCAATGAGAAAGCCGATGATGCTCTTGAATAATTCGTGATTCAACCCCAGCATAAGAATTTCGATCGTCCCATTGCAATAAGCCAGTCTGACCTCACGAGTATTCTCAAACCCTTATCTCAAGGATGTGAACTGCCTCCAGATGCGATTCGTTTGGATGGTTCTGACATCCCCATTAGCCATTTGGACTTGATTTAAGGATGAGAGTACTGCGACTGTCATAGATTCGATCGCTCCTTACTTAGCTGTTGTTGATTCCTGCGGTTTGAGCGGAACTTCTCCACGCTCTTTAGCCTGCTGTACTCCGTTTTCTACCAAGTACGCAGCAAGATTTGCCATGGGACGACCTTGCTTTACAGCCCACCGTTCTAAATCTTCAAACAACTCATCGGGGAGAGTCAGGAATACACGCTTACTCATGTTCTCGGGGTTTATAGCTTACTCCTATGCTACTTCTCCTTAGCCGTTTTGTAGGTATTAACTACTCATTAATAGCTAAAAGCTACTAGACAGCTACGAAAATGATGCTAACATAACGCTATCCGATCGGGTCTACTGACTTCCGACGAATCCAACGGAGGAATTTCAATGTTGACCTACCAAAAGTTCTGGGCAAAAGCTTGCAAATCCTATGGTGACTTCATCGCCCCAACTACTCTCCAGCGATGGGTCACGGATGCCTGTCTACTGCCTATCAAAGCAACCTACGAACCCGATGAAATCCTATGGATGAACGAGTGGGTCACGATCGCCAAACGCTTTCCGAAAGGAAGTCCTATGGCTAAAAAACACTTTCACCAACGCATGAGGGAACAAGCCTCATAACCCACACCAAACCTGCGCTGGAGAACCCAAACCATGCAAAAGCTCATTCTCGAGCAAAGCCAAAGCCAGACCCCACCGACACCAGCACCACTACCCGTAAATCCATCATGACAGCATCCAATCTAAACTTAGGCTTACCCATCATTAGGCGTAGCCCCATGGAACCCATCACCTAAAACTCACGAATTTTCCCGGTTAATGATCAATCTGGCCTTCTAGTGCGTATAATCCGATGGCCAGTTAGCAAAGAATGCAACATGCTTAAAAAAATTAGATTTGAAGCCGAAGATGCGCCGATCGCCCGAGACTATCTTGATATCCTTGCCAACTACGGGGATGAGGTAGGCACGCGAGGCTGGAAATCAAACCTAGCTAGGGATTACTGCGAAATCATGGCAGAGATTACAGGAGAGCAGCAGAACATTAAATCGATCCATCCGCATCTAAACAGGATTTTGAACCACAAAGGAAATTGCACATTGCAATCTTTTCTAACGATCGCGTGGATCCTAGGGCTTAAAATCCAATTAGTTCCTCGTAAAGAAAATAAGCAAAAAACCTCGCTCGATCAGATCGCATAGGGAAGAATTAATTTCAGACAAAAAAAACTTCCTCGTCAAAGGAAGAAACCAAAAAATAATTATTACCATTATGTCATCAAAACAAGCACTTTGCCCACTGCAATTTAAATCGGTGCCGGAAAGCAGCAGCTTTTTGGACTTATTTTCCCATCGTTTCGACTTCATCCGATCGCCCCACGGTGGCATGAAGCCAAGCTGGAAGAGCATTTCAGACTATCCCCTCAGCGATCGCCTCATTCGCCAGGGCGCATATTTATATGGGGTCAGATTTGGGGCAAAAACTACCTACGCCATGATCGACATCGATCGAGGTAGCCAGTTCCACCCTAATCACGACCCTCTAGCCATCAGTCGGCTCACAGCAGCGCTTGAGGTTCAGCTCGGGTTAAACGATGCGATCGTCATCCAGTCGAGCTACTCAGGCGGCTTACACCTGTATTTCCCATTAGCGAGACCGATCGCATCGTGGAAAATCGCAGAGGCGATCACCCTCGTCGTCGAAGCTTCTGGGTTCAAGGTCAAGGACGGGCAACTCGAAATCTTCCCTAACAACCGCAACCAGCACCAGCTACTCTACAAGGCCCACCGCTTGCCGCTACAAATGGGCAGCTACTTACTCAACAGTGATTTTGAGACCATCAGCCAGTCCGAATCCCTATTTGTGGGTCAGTGGACATTTGCCAGAGATCGGAGCACCTGCACGGAGGAAGAATGCGATCGGGCACTCAAGCGCCTTAAACGGAATAAATACGCCCTCTCCACTAAAGCAGAATCATTCCTCAACGACCTCAACACAGATATCGAAGCTGGGTGGACCGGACCAGGGCAAACAAACCGTCTAATAGGACGCATCGCTCAACGATCGTACATTTTTGGCCATATCCTTCACTCACTGGACCACCCCCTCACTGGTCGAGCACTTATTGAAGAAATGTCCTCGGTTGCGATCGGACTCCCCGGCTATCAGGATTACTGCTCTCACAAACATGACATCCACGACCGCTGCAAAGAGTGGGCAGACTGCATTGAAAACAAGTCCAAATACTTTCCCTGTGGATTTGGATCCACTTCTAGAGATTCCTCTAAAGAAGGTAATGCCTGGAATCTATTAAATGCTGAACTTGCCCGCGATCGGATCCGTTACACAGTAGAGGCGCTCACCCATCAAGACTCTCT
>JAYVVL010000288.1:0-3782 GCA_043787035.1 Synechococcales cyanobacterium | reverse complement strand
TACGTTATCAATTAATTTGCTGGGCAATATACAAATTGGGTCAGATCTTCTGAAACCCAGTCACAGTAACACTTGTAAATTTATGGATAGGTCTATTGGATGGTACGCAGCTAAAATACTGTTTTACCATCTTTTTTTGCCTTAATTTAATTTATGGATAGGTCTACTCAGTCAACGATTACATCAAGAGAGAGATGGAAGACGGTTGATATTCAGGGATAAGATTTTTGAGAATTGGCTTAATAAGATGAACTTTGTTCTCCCTAGAACGATCGAACAACTCCCCAAGAGAAGGTTCCAAATCTATCCAAGGAACCATCGCTTCCTTAGCAGCATAGATCATTGGGTGATCAGTCACAATTACATTATTATCTCCGATGAGTAACTCTTCGTAGAGCTTTTCCCCAGGGCGAAGTCCCGTTATTTTAATTTCGATGTCTTCATTTGGTTTCAAACCGCTGAGTTCTATCATCTGCAATGCCAGATCGTAAATCCGGACAGGTTCCCCCATATTGAGTAGGAAAACTTCCCCACCATTTCCCATTGCTCCGGCTTGGATGACCAGTCGAGATGCTTCAGGGATAGACATGAAATAACGAGTAATATCGGGGTGAGTAATCGTGATGGGTTTGCGGTCGGCGATTTGTTTGCGAAAACGGGGAACTACAGAGCCACTGCTATCGAGAACATTACCAAATCGGACCATGATGAACCGAGTATGAATATTAGTTCGAGCGGCAAGAGCCTGTAACACGAGTTCAGCTAGACGTTTTGTAGCACCCATGACATTGGTAGGGCGGACAGCTTTGTCTGTAGAGATTAGGACAAATGTGCTAACTCTACAATCATTAGCAACCTGTGCTGTGACGAGCGTACCATAAGTATTGTTCAAGACACCTTGAACGGGATTCGCTTCAACTAAGGGAACATGCTTATATGCAGCAGCATGGTAAATCGTATCGATCGAATGCTCCGTAATGACGGTACGAAGGCGATCGGCATCCGTCACAGAACCGAGATAGGCAATACAAGTCAGGTCGGGATACTTTTCTGTAAGTTCCAACTCGATCGAATAGAGTGCAAACTCATTCATTTCATAGAGGACTAGGAGTTTTGGCGATTGCTGTGCAATTTGACGGCAAAGTTCTGATCCTATGGATCCTCCTGCGCCAGTGACGAAGACGGCTTTATTGGTAATATTTGCTTTGAGGAGCTGTTGGTCGGGGAGGACTTCTTCTCGTCCCAGTAAGTCCATAACATCGATCCGTCGAGTTTGTTCGATCGATATCTTTCCAGAGATCAGTTCCTCTGGACTCGGAACGGTTAGAACTTCTACACCTAATTTCAGGAGCTTCTTAACAATGAGTTGTCTCTGCTGATAAGTTGCTGAAGGAATTGCCAACAATACAAGCTTGACTTGATGTTCTGGAATGAGTATATCTAAGGACGATGAATGATAGATGGCGATCGAATTGACTTCACGCCCTTCCAAAATTAGTTCGTCCTCGACAAATGCAATAATCTCGTGCTGTTGATCCCGCATGAGAGATGAAGAGAGGGCGATTCCTGCTCGACCAGCGCCATAAATGATTACCTTTTTCCTAGGGTTATCTGTACTGAGAAGCGATTTTGACTCTGACGTGATGGTTTTCCTAAATCGGAATGTGAGAGCATCCAGCTTACGAATCAGTTGGCGTAGCAGGAGACGGGAGCTGACGATGAGAACAATGGAGATAAACGCTGCAATCACTTGAGCCGATCTCGGCAGCGGATTGAGTTCAGTAATAGTATTAACTATAAACCAGATCCCATCGCTCACTAGCGTTGCTTTAAGCGGAATTTCTAGAAGCTCTAAGCCGGAATACCGTAACAATGGACGATACATTCCTAAAAGGTAAAGACATGTGATTTTGAATAAAATGAGAGAGGCAGACGATCGGATATAAATCGTCAAACTTTCTGCTGGAATCGCACCATCGAAACGAAGCAGAACTGCACCGTAGATAGAGCATACAAAAATAAAAATGTCAAGAAACAAGAGGACAAATCGTCGTTTAGGTGTTGGTAGATTAATAATATCTCTTGACAACGATCGGAGTTTTGGAATTCGTAAGAGTGACTGTATCGATCGACTAATTGTTGTTTTAATCATATTAATCATGGATTTTTAGCCTAATATAGGGGGCTGCTACCGTTGTCTAACTTAACTAATCTTAGATAGATTTTCAGATGAGCCGATAGTTTGATGATTTACAGTATTTCTCGGTTGGTAGTGATTAGTATGGTTAATGTAAATTTCTAGTTTCTGAATGGCAATGAGAACTAAAAACGGAACCATTATCGGAGCGATCGTGGGATCAAGACTAATCACTGTTCCGATGATGATGGTCCCCATTATGTAAAACGTTGCTACTTGAGGATGTTGCCAGCCAGACTGGTGTAGGCGCTGATAGAGATGTGTTCGGTGGGCTTTAAAGATATTTTCTCCTCTTTGAGCGCGGCAGAACAATGTGTAGATTGCATCTCCAACTAAGGGAAGAAGAATCACAAGCGCGCTCCATGACTGGGTTGTACTACTGCCTTGCAGTAAGGTGATAGCAATAGTAGCGCCTAGCATGGTACTTCCGGCATCTCCCATGAATATTTTTGCAGGAGACCAGTTCCAGTAAAGAAAGCCCAGTAGTGCTGCTACCAGTAGCCAGAGTGATGGTTGGTTAAACCATATGGCAAAGAAGCTCAATTGGATAGCGGTGACACCTGCTACTAATCCATCCATGCCATCCATAAAGTTATAGAAGTTAATCAGTGCCGTGATGCCGATGACTGTAAGGACGATCGCAATCCAATATCCAGGTGTTCCAAGATGCATCAGCCAAGGCTGGGGAAAAGCCCCATAGTGAGAGACGATTAAGATAGAGACGCTCAGTTGAACGAAATATCTGACGATAGAGGACACACTACACCAGTCGTCAAGAATACCGATGCCAATCAGGGGAAGCAAGACAAGTAATATAAATGTTGAATTTGATGGAATGACTTGAGGAATACAAAAATGACTTAGGATAAGAGCTATTGAGAAGGCAATGATAAAGCCCATACCCCCCCCTCTGGGCGTCGGGACGCTATGAGAGCTACGATCGTTGGGGATGTCAATGAATTGATTTCTAAGGTTGGTACGAATTAGATTGACACAAAAGAAGCTAAGGCAAAATGTCATGCCTGTAAATAGGATCAAGTAATTCATGGGTAAATCCTAAAGATGGGACGGGCGATCGAGATACCAATCAGCAGTAGCTTGCAACCCTTGGTCAAGCGTATAGGGAGGGGTCCAGTTGAGGGTTTTACGAATTTTGAGGCTATTTACTGTTAAAGAACCCGTTAATCGAGAAACTGGAGCAGACTTCCCTGTGAGCTTACCCATTAATTTTAACCAAAAGACTGGAATGGGTAAGAGTCGAGGCGAACAGTATAATGCTTTAGCGATTTTACGAATTAGGTTTGGGGTAGAGATATCTTCCCCATCACTGACTAGGAAGATCTGGTTGGCGGCAGCAGGATGAATGGATGCATTGATGATTGCATCAGCAAGGTTCTCCACATAAACTAAGCTGCGCTGGTTTCGGATTGCACCTAAGGGAAGAGGAATTCCTTTTTCGATCGTCCGTATCATCTGAAAGAAATTAGGGCGTTGCATAATGGAGTATGAAAGGAGGGTAAACCTATGTTGCAATGCCCAGAATGTGGGTCCACAAACATCAGTAAGAATGGCAAACGGCAAGGTA
>JAYVVL010000287.1:0-10546 GCA_043787035.1 Synechococcales cyanobacterium | reverse complement strand
GCTTCGACCAAGTGGTCTTCCGTTACAACCCGAATCAAGAACCTGTGCTGAAGGGCATTTCCTTCGATGTGAAGCCAGGAATGCTGGTTGGCGTCGTGGGACGTAGTGGATCGGGCAAAAGTACATTGTCTAAGCTGCTTCAACGGCTGTATTTGCCGGAAGCTGGACGGATTACGGTGGATGGTTTTGATGTGAAGAGTGCGGATTTGCATTCCCTGCGAACCCAGATGGGCGTGGTGCTTCAGGAAGATTTCCTGTTCAACGGCAACATTATCGAAAACATCAGCCTCGGTCGTCCGGAAGTCTCGGCGGAACAGGTGGTGGATGCGGCCCGGAAGGCGGCTGCCCATGATTTTGTCAGTGAACTCTCTCAGGGCTACGAAACCAACGTCGGAGAACGCGGAACGGCGCTTTCTGGGGGCCAACGTCAGCGTGTGGCATTGGCTCGGTTGTTTTTGTCAAATGCCCCGATTATGATTTTGGATGAGGCAACCAGTGCGCTCGATAGTGAGACCGAACAGCAGGTGCTCCAGAACCTTCAGAAGGTTGCGCTCGATCGGACTATCTTTATGATCGCTCACCGATTTGCACCACTGCGGAAGGCTGATTTAATTCTAGTAATGGAAAAAGGCGTTATTGTAGAGCGCGGAACCCATGACGAGTTAGTTCGTAAGAAAGGGGCATACTATGCGCTGTTTGAGCGACAAAAGGCGGCGGCTTAGGGGGCCGATCGACTTAAAACCGATTCACTCAAGAACCGATTTAAAGGAGGCACTTACCATGGCATTAATTGATATTGGCTTGGGGTCTGAGGCTTGGACACTTGATGATGTGAGCGAAGATGAACTACTGGTCTTGGAAATTCAGCGGCGTCTGAAAGTCTGGAATTACGATCCAGGAACGCCCGATGCGGATTGGGGTAAGGCGACACAACGAGCGTTTACAAACTTTACGCAGGCGTTCAAACTGAGCGGTGACGAACTGTCGCCTGCTGCGGCGCGTCAATTGCTAAACAATCCGCCCGTCAAAACTTCCCCGCCGATCGCAGTCCCAATCCCCAGCCCTATCAGTATTAAACCGCCTACAACTGGAACTCCTCCTGGTTCTGGAACCTCTCCGACCACGGGCAATCCGCCAATCTCCAGCACGCCTCCAGCCCCAAAAGCGCCAACCCCTGCGGTGGTGCCGACGCTCCCTAAGACGCTGAAGGAATTTGGGGATCAGCCTCTGAATTGGTCGATCGATCGAATCAAAGGCAATCTGGCCCTAGTAAGAGAAATTCAGACCCGCCTAGTTGCCTGGAACCAAGCTCCAGGAATTGCCGATGGCGCTTGGGGTGCCAAAACTCAAGCCGCCTACGAGCTTTTTGCAAAAGGCAGTCAGTTCAAACTAGATGCAATGTCGCCTGAGATCGCTAGGAAGCTGCTTCAATCCCCGTCTATTCCGGTGGTTACACCCGTTGTAGAAAAGCCGATCGAAAAGCCCGTTGACTCGATAAAAACTCCACCGATCGCAGTAGTTCCTCCGGTTGTTGTTCCACCGATCGCCCCGCTTCCAAAGGTTCCAACCCCCGCTAATCTTCGGGCTATCGTTAAGGGCACCGCCACCATTCCCCTAGCCCAAATCATTGCAAGCCCTGACCTGACCTGTGAACTTCAACTTTCCCTTGATGTCCTAGGTCACAACCCTGGAACCCCCGATGGTGACTGGGGACAACGGACTCAACGGGCCTATGAAAGTTTCTCTCGGGCCTTCAAAGCGGATGCAACGGTCGTGTCTCCTCGGGCTGCGAAGTTGTTAATTGAACCCGAAATTCCGGGGATGACGGTCCCATCTCCAGCACCGAAGAAGCTCGATCAAGCAGACTATGAACGCGTTGCAAAATCGATCGGATGTGAGGTGGCGGCGGTCCGGGCGGTTGTTTCTGTCGAAGCGGCGGGATCGGGCTTTTATAGCGATGGGCGTCCGAAGATTTTGTTTGAAGCCCATTGGTTTTCGGACTTCACCGATGGCCGTTATGACGACACGTTCCCGAGTATTTCTAGCCCGGTGTGGAACCGGAGTTTGTACATTGGCGGTGTGGGCGAGTGGGATCGGATTTATCGGGCGGCGAATATCGATCGGGCTTCTGCGCTGAAGTCAGCTTCCTGGGGGCTGGGACAGATCATGGGTGATAACTATGGATCCTGTGGCTATAAAGATGTGGAAACGTTTGTGAAAGACATGCATGAAAGCGAAGGGAAACAGCTTCAGGCGATGTTTGGGTTTATCAAGAGCAATGGGTTAGCAACGGCGTTAATCCGTCAAGATTGGGCCACCTTTGCACGGGGTTATAACGGAGAAAGCTATCGTGAAAATGCCTACGATGAGAAGTTGGCGGATTCCTATAGCTATTGGAAAGGTTAATCAAACAAATCTATGCGGCGTTCATGATTCCAGAATACTCAGTGGTTAATATGCAAGGTCAGCGAGTTCTGATGTTTAGACTTGTCGTGGGAAAGTATCAGGAAATCGAAACGTCAGTGCTGGTGCTAGGGGTGACGATCGCACTCCTTGAAGCAACGATCAATAGATGGGTAGAAAGCACCAATACTACGGCGGCAAGTTGGTTTATGGTGCAGATTTTACAATAGTTCTGGTTACAACCGGAGAACAGATTGGGTACGATCGGAGCAAGGTAGAGGAGCGGCAATCGATCGCACTCAATATGCTTAAAGATAATTTCCTTTTAGAGATGATTGCCCGATTCACTAGACTTACAGTGGCTCAGCTCCAACAACTCCAAACCGAATCCCAACACGGATAGCCGATCGCTTGACTGGAGAAGGTACGATCGACTTTGGGATTTTGTAAGTTAGTTGGGGAGAGGGCGATTGACTTTGGGATTTTGTAGGTTAGTTAGGGAAGGTGCGATCGTCTTTCCTTTTGTTTGAGCTTGGGTTCGGTGGGAAGATGGGCGGATCGCTTCCGGTCTGGGGGAAATATCATTATCAATTCTCTGAGCCATACGTGGTTTGCTGAATTGGACATGGACGGTGGTAACTTCAGCAACTGGGTCACAATTAAGCCATTTAGGGCTTAACGATTTACCTCTCTTATTACATGAGCTTTAAAACCCATGAGGAGTGTCTTGCCTACTTAGAACAGGTGCGCTGGAATGGACAACCAAAGTGTCCGTACTGTGAATCAATACGCGCAAGCGCTTATAAAAGCGAACATCGCTATCATTGTAACGATTGCTTTACTTCTTATAGCGTTACGGTTGGCACGCTATTTCATAAAACTCATGTAGATTTACATGTCTGGTTTCAAGCTATTCAAATAGTCATGATAGATTCTAGAGAGATCAGTATTCGAAAGCTTGCTGAGCAACTCAAGATTAGTAAGACAACAGCATCCTATGTGCGTTCCCGCATCAATAGGGCGATACAAGATGAATCTGAATTGATGCAGAGATTATCGCAAATTAATCTTTCAGAGGAATAATGAACGGATGCCTTGTTAGTAGCGTTAGAATCCAAATTTGAAAAATACCTATATCAGGAGGATCTATCTATGGAAAGTGTAGAGAGTCTAAGCACGAAAGAATCTCAGCTAAAAGAAAAGCGTTTCTATAATGAAGTCAAAATTGGTTGCTTGATAATCTTTTCTCTTGGTTGCATTTTCGCTGTAGCTGTTTACAAAGAGGATGCTTCTAAGAATCAGCGCTTGTTCCAAATTATTCTCTCTGCCGCAGGTGGACTCGGAACATCTGGTATTCTTACGTCCCAAATCAAACTTTACTTTGATGGAAGAGAGGCTCAATTAAGGAGAGCAACAATCAGAGAAAGGCGTGAACTAGAGCGAGAAATTCCTAGCGAGTATAGATATTCTGCCGAGATGGATTTTTTATCTGTATACTACCTGAAAACCAAAGACATACCCGACACCTCTTATGAAGATTTTTGTCAACAAATAAGAGGTTTCTGCGATAGTAGAGGGGGTATCAGGGATAAGGTTAAAAAATATATGGAACAACATTGTCGTGAGACGACCGACGAAGTTCTAAAAGGTTTAAACGAGGGATTTTCTAAAAATGAGGGAGATGATATAGACTTTTATATATTAGTGAAACAAGCATGTAACCATGCCTTAAAATTGGAGGATGATGCGGAGGTAGTAGACTGGGCATTGCCCTTCTATAAAGATATTGTACTCTATTTAGATGCATGGCTACGTTCCAGTGTTCGATATGGCTTTGCTATTCCAATACATCCCCTTGCCCTATCCCTTGAGGCGTTGGATGAAGAAGAAAAAAAATTAGATAAAGAAACAATAGGTAATTATTGTCCAAGAAGCTCATTTTGCCGTAAAAATTACCGTGAAGAGGAATCTTACATCAATGCAATTGAATACATCCGAGAAAACGTTTCAAGCAAGGAAATGCTAAAGTTCTTCCCTACCCCAGCATCCCAGCAGATGGTTAAAGATTATCTTGGAAAGCTCGTCCATTTCCTAGAGGATGAAAAGCTGGTACGATCTTTTCAAGATGATCTTGATGATTCCTCCATTAATCTATCTTAGAATTAATTAAACGTTTTTCAGGACCCCACACCTTCTTTGAATCATTTTGTAACCCTAGGGAAGCCTTGGTTTCTGCGAGGGCAGAGCTGTAGGCAATCACTGCTTCACACACCTCTGAATCCCCAAACCGATTTTCTAAATGTGTTCGTATCGTATGACTATCTCTATCCTGTGATGTTGCTACCAAAAGGTTGATAAGTTTGTCTTGCTCGTGATTTTGTGCATTCATGTTTTGTTGCCAGATTAATAAAGTTTTTCGTAACCTATTAATAATATCCTTCAGAACTCGGAAAATATCTATACCGCTAAGTAGGACACATGGACCTGACGGGATGACAACGCAGATGTAGCAAACGATTATAAATTTTTAAGAAGTCGAATTACCGGGTCAAGAACTCGTTTTTGTTCAGCCATATTACTGCTGCCCTGTTTGTGGGTCTATCAACTAGAGTATGCTACTTGTTGAAAATTTCATCTGAAAGCCTTTCTGCATATGCATTTTATCGATTTTACAATCAAAAATTAAGTTTACCTTCCTAAGAAGCGCTTCAGCAAAGGATTCTAAAGGACTCAAAATCTCATACAGCATACTCTAGTCGATAGACCCATAAGTTGCGAGGACGTGAAGATCAAGGTCGGTATTGGTGGGAATTACGATCTTGCGGATACTATGAAATGTTTAAACAGCCTAAGATCATTACTCAGGATTTAGCAACCTATCCCTGGTTCTCGTTCAGTGAAGAAGAAATATATGTTACGAGTACTTGTTATGTCTGGTCAAATGCAGATCTTTATTTCTTAGGATGTTTATGTTCTCCATTAATGTGGTGGGTTTGTCATAATGCACTACAAGAAGGAGCGAATAAAACACTTCGTATGTTTGGAGAACAAGTGGAGTTGTTACCGATCGCGCCACTCACTGACGAAATCCGATCGCAAGTTGAACCGATCGTCACTCGCCTGATTGAAATCACCAAAACAAACCAAGAATCAGTTCGAGAGGTTCTAGACTGGTTACGAATGGAACAAAGCATTGAAAAACTAGGAAACAAACTTGAAGACTTCGCCAGTCTAGACTGCAATCAGTTTGTGCAAGAAGTCAAAAAACGAAAACCTAAAGACTCTGGACTTAACCCCAAAGCCCTCAAAGAAGTCCGAGAAGTCTACAATGACTACGCCCCAAAATTCAAACCCACCGAGCCGAAGCCCTCTCGCTAGAAATACAACTGTCTGATCTCGTCAATCAAGCCTATGAATTAACCCCCGAGGAAATCGACATCATGTGGAAAACCGCGCCGCCCAGAATGCCCATCCCAAACCCGAATCTTCGAGGTGAATAGTCGATCGCTCCATTGCCCTAAAAAATCCCCAACTCAAATTGACAACTGACGGAAAAGACAGTCCCGAATATGAAATGGCAAGCGGCAGGCGCACAAGTCAACGCAAACGATCGACACGAAAAGTCAACGATTTAAGGTTTTATCCTTGGGTCAACGGCACTGACGCACTGACTGACCACGTTGCATCACCAGAAGACGTGTCGCTGGAAAGGTCTAGGACAAGCTGGTGATGATCGCTTAGGCTTTCCCGATGTCCAACGCTTAGAAAGGTCATCCCAGACTCTCGAAGTTTCTGATAAAGATGCTTTTCATTCTTAGGATCAAGCGCACTCGTAGCTTCATCCAAAATTGCATAGCTGGGTTTGTTCAGTAGCAACCGGGCAAAAATAAGCCGCTGCTGTTCTCCTAGAGATAGCACCTCAGCCCAATTTTTTTCCGCCTCAAATCCACCGTGTCGCTGCTCTAAATCTGGGAGATTAACTTGAATCAAAACATCTCTAAGCTGTGAATCTTCGATCGAAAGATCCATTTTTGGATACACCATTTGATCCCGTAGCGTTCCCAAAATCATGTAAGGCCGCTGGGGTAAAAACAGCATCTCATCCAACGGTGGACGCACTATTGTCCCCGTACCTGTATCCCATAGCCCAACGATCGCCCTCAGCAAAGAACTCTTCCCACACCCACTCACCCCGCGCACCAGCAGCCCTTCACCTACGGGTAGCTTAAGCGATAAATCCTTAATTAAAGTCCGTTGACCATTGGGCGTCTGGAGGGTCATGTGCTCTAGCGCTAGATGATCGCTCGATTGAGTTTCGATCGCTGTTCGTTCCACTCCTTCAATTTTCCCATCCGTTTCAGCCGTCGTTGCAAAAGACTCTAAGAAGGTATACAACCGTTCAACCCCGGCCCCAAAAGTCGTCAACGATTGGAACCTGGCTACAATTAAGTTCAGTGAGAAAAACACTCGAATAAAGGCTCCTTGAGCCTCCGTCACTTTCCCCACTTCCAACTCGCCTGCAAAAATTCCCGGTGCTACGACGATCGCTGGTAAAATGAACGGGATAAATTCATAGGCATTGGTCAAAATATTAAGGTTGAGTTCCCAAACAATTAGGCGTTTGAAATTTTCAAAGACCTCACCAAATCGGGCCTTAATCCGATCAGATTCACATGCTTCACCCTGATAAAATGCGATCGCCTCAGCATTTTCGCGCACCCGCACCAGACTAAATCGAAAATCGGCTTCTTTTTTAAGCTGGTTGAAGTTAATCGCCATCAAAGGTTTTCCAAACACCCCAATGGTCGTCAACGTACCTACCAGCGCATACACCACCAAAAACAAAATTAATGGCTTAGAAAGCCCCCACAGCACGCTGCTAAATGCTGCGATCGCCAACACCGAATCAACTAATGCTAGCAGGAGTACCAAGGATTCCTGAGTAAAGCTTTTGACATCTTCAGTAATTCGTTGATCAGGATTGTCAATGTCAGAATGATTGATGTGATAAAAGGCCCGGTTCTCAAAATAGCGATTGATAAAATCGCTCGTCAACCATTGCCGCCATTCTAGCCCCAAGCGATCGCGCAGATAAACATAGCCCGCATAAAGCGGTGCATACAGCACCAATGTCCCCGTAAAAACAACAATTGTTTGCCAAAATCTAGCTTCATCTTGAGCCGACAACGCGGAGATGAGTTCGCCTCGCTTGTTATTGAGCAGTACGCTCAGTCCGGTATAGCCCAAGGACATGACGATGACCACTAGAAGCAGCCCCCGTGCCCGCCATTTCTCCTCGCTAGACCAGTAAGACCGTGCGATCGCCCAGAACTGTCTGAATATCACTAAATTAAATCGTTGCATTGCTTTTATTTATCCAGGGTGATTGGGTTAAGGGTCTTTCAACCGTGGACGTTCAATACATCTTGCAACATCCGATCGAAGAATAGCTCTAGCGGCGTTCCGGACGCTTCGACCATGGCAGAAATCACGCTAGATTCAGCAAAGGAGCAGTAGAGACCCGCTTCTAGAAACCACGGATTGCCTTGGGGATCGATGCGAAAATCAAACAAACTGTAATGACGACAGCCTAACGCAAGATGAGCTTTTCGGGCCATCTCCCAAACGCCTTCTGTAATCGGATCAGTGGGATCGACAATCCAGGAATGCGTGCTTTCTTTGGCGGCAAAGTCTAGATTTCCCGCCTCATTTTGTTTTAGCTTATCCGCATAGCTCCGAATGGGGCGAGTATTCGCATTTAGGGCATACTCTTCCAGCGGCAAACAGACTAGTTCACCCTCGTTGACAACAATTCCACAGCGCACTTCACGGCCTAAGGGAATAAAGGTTTCAACGAGCACTTCGTCAGTATGTGAAAGCGCCCGTTGAAATGCCGCATCAAAGTCTTCCACTATGTGGACGAGCGAGACTCCGATCGAATTATCCCCATTCATGGGTTTAATTACAATGGGAAACTCAATCGACGGTCGATCGCCTTTTCGTAACACCTCACCCAACGGCACAACGACCCCCACCGCCGCAACAACTGCCTTGGTTTTTGCCTTATCCGCAACGAGTGCCATCAACTCTGCCGTATTGCCCACATAGGGAATCCTAAGCAAGTCAAACAAGGCCCGATATTGCGTCATTCCTGGCACACAGAACATCTGCGGCACCATAACATCAACCTTCAAATTGACGATCGCTTGGATCGCTTCACTTATGGATAATGGCGTGGCAAGTGCGATCGAATCATTGCTTAAATCCGTTGGAAACCGCCATTTTCGATCGGGGGTGATGTAAGCGATGTGAAATTCATATCGTTCAGGATTAGCTGTATTGTCCAAACAACCTTGGGCGTAAAGTCGCGATAAGTCACAATAGAAATCATCAACAGCCGAACCGACTAAATGTAAAACTCGTAGTGTTGACATTGCTCTAATCTCCTCCAATTTCTACTAGCTTTCCAATGTTAAAATCGATCCGAATCCAGGGCTTCGGATAACGTAAGTTTTTGATCAATAGCAGTGGAATGTGCCAATGATGCACCATCAAAAATGGGAGCGGATCGCCCCATTCAAAAATAGCGTCTTTCCCTTGAGAGATAATCTGTAACCGTTTCCAGGTCTGTGTTGGAGACCATAGATGCGTCACCAATCGCCAGATTTCGTGATAGGTCCAGTAGGTGCTGCGGCTTGAGGCTAATGGCTGAACGGTCAACGCTAGCGGCTCTTTTTCTAAGTAAGCTTCTGCGACATCCGGGTGATTGTAAAACATACTGATGGCGGAATGAGTGCGCGGATTGCATTCGATCGCATAAATCTCACCGTCATCATCGGCCTGAATAAAGTCAAAGGAGACTTGACCCGTTAGATCTAAACGCTTAGCAAAGGTCCGAATCCACGCCTCAATGTCAGGTCTATTGACAGACTCATAGTTCACTTGAAAGGCTGACGATTCACAGCAGCAATGGAGCTGGAGATGACCATCCCGAACGGTGCTGTGAGTGCAATATTCTTGCCCTGGAATGTACTCCTGCATGATCCAAGGTTTTTGCTTAGAAATCGGCAGCGTGTTTACAAATGCAGCCGTCTCAGCGATCGTTCCGCAGGGTAATTTTGTCAGATCTAGTCGCCGGACCGAATCATAGGGAATGCTTTTGATAATAAACTTTCGTGTGGCTCCTGTGAAGTCAAAGTCAATGACTTGCTGAGGGTCAGTGATCAAGTAAGACTTGGGAACGCGCAACCCAAAGGATTCTGCTGCTGCTGCAAAAGTGTACTTATCATCTAGTCGTTGGAGGGTGTCTACATCAACATGCATGACACTGCAATGAGGAGACAAAATGTGTTGGACTACCGCATCATAGTAACTAGCAACAGGACTACAAACCGGAACATAAACATCAACGTTTTCCTGCTGAACAATCGATAGCAGCGCCTGCGGATAATCCGGGTGATCGGGATTGGGAACGGTATAAAAACGATCGATAGCCCAAGAGTAGCGATGCCCTGTTAACCCATACTTGTGTGCTTCGACCAAGATCACTCGATGGCCCGCTTGCTTAAACGATCGCGCAAGCTGTAACGCCTTAGTCATCTTGCCGCCGCTGATCAGAATAGTCTGGGGCGACGGAGCGACGACTTTAGCTTTGAGGAGTTTAATGGGTAAGGCAATCAGTAACGCGATCGAAGTTAGCGCGAGATTGAGTGGCAGTGCGAGTAGCAGTCCCAAAAGTGTTGCACTTGTCTTTAATCTTATTTTAAAGGTTGAATTTGTAGTGGTCAGGTTAGTGGTCAAGCCTTTATTTCCCATAAGAATAATGTCTAGAATCACATCTAAAAATTAATGCCTAAAAAATCTGAGTTACGCTGTGAGGTGGCTTACAGAATAACTCAGACCGTATGAATTATGCGCGCTGAATCAGGGTCAGCCCATCTCTTAGGGGTAAAAGCACCTGTTCAACCCGAGGATCGTCAGCAACCACTTGATTGAAATGTGCGATCGCCGCTCCATTAGGCGTTGCCCCAGCTAAGTAAGGCTGTCCTTGCATAAGCGTGTTGTCAACGCAAATCAATCCATTGGACTTGAGCAACGTCGTCGTCAATAAGAGGTCAAGATAATCCAGATATCCAGGTTTGTC
>JAYVVL010000286.1:0-3797 GCA_043787035.1 Synechococcales cyanobacterium | reverse complement strand
GTAAGTGCTCAAACCACTGCCCAGACTATTGTCCAAATAGTCTTCAAAACATTCGTAAAACTCGTTAGCTGGAGGGCTAACCTAAATCTTCCAGCTAGCGGGAGATATTTTAGGTAAGGCCATGATGACCCAAGAAGGATCTGTTGCTCTCAACGAAATTAAAGACCTTAATCGTCTTAAGCTCGAACTCAATATCCTCCCTCCTATCGACGTCGGAGACTATATTGCTGAGCTTCCCAGCGATCGCCGCGCCATTGCCTTTCGAGTGCTGAACAAAGGTCGGGCGACCGCTGTGTTTGAATATCTTGATCCAGAGGTGCGCGAAGAACTCATTGGTGCGCTTCATGATGTACAAGTCCGTCACATCATCGAAGAAATGCGGCCTGACGATCGAGCCGAACTCTTTGATGAATTGCCCGCTGGCGTCGTCCGTCGCTTAATCGAAAACCTTAGCCTCGGCGAACGCCAAGCGACGGCTACGATTCTGGGCTATGCCGAAGGAATGGCAGGGCGTCTTATGACCACCGAATACGTGCGGCTTTGTGAGGGCTTGACCGTATCTGAGGCGCTGGAAAAAATTCGTGTTAACGATTGCGATAAAGAAACCGTCTACTACGCCTACGTCACCGACGACAACCGTAAACTGGTCCGAGTCGTATCGCTCAGACAGCTTCTATTTTCACTTCCCACCGCACATATCCGCGACGTAGCTAGCGATCGCGTCATCAAAGTCCAAACCGAAACGCCCCAAGAAGAAGCCGCTCAGGTCATGAAACGCTACGACCTATTAGCGGTTCCAGTCGTCGATCGCGAAGATCGTCTCGTGGGTATTTTGACGATCGATGACATGGTGGATATCTTGGAAGAGGAAGCCACTGAGGACTTTCATAAAATTGCTGGCGTCGCTAGCGGTGATGAATCGTCACTCTCCAGTCCCATTGACAAACTCAGGAACCGTTTGCCCTGGCTCCTCGGGACCATGGCCCTCTACATCGGCGCATCTAGCTCCATCTCACCCTTTCAAGGCACCATCGCACAAATTCCCGTTCTAGCCGTGATTATGCCATTGTTTTCAAATACGGGTGGAACCGTTGGAATTCAGGCGTTGACGGTGACAATTCGATCGATCGGTCTCGGTGAAGTTGCCCCCGAGGACACCCTTGAAATCCTCAAAAAAGAATTCCTTGCGGGACTGGGGACAGCCCTTTCCCTGGGCGTCACCATGGTTCTGTTGTCGCTCATCTGGACGGAGCCTGAGGAACGGTGGGTTGCCTTAGTTGCTGGCGCTGTCATGGCCACGAATACGTTGGTCGCAGTGGCCCTAGGAACATTGTTGCCGATCGGATTTAAGCGGATTAATTTGGATCCAGCATTGGTCAGTGGTCCATTGGTCACGACTATGCTGGATACCATTGGCTTTATCTTGTTTCTCACGTTAATTAGCACGTGTATCAACGTGTTTCATTTCTCAATCTAATCTGAACTAGCAAGGTTTAGCGAAGGGCTAACACAGGTGAATCCAGAAGTTTCAAAGCATTCGTGGGGAGAATCATCTGGGCTTGTGTCAAGAGTTTCTCGGCGATCGCCCGAGTCGCTCCATTGCTTAACAGTGCGGTGATGGGTTCGATACTGCTGGCGAGAACGTTGCTGGCAATGGGCTTTGAAAGCGATCGGGCGAAGGTGTCAGCGATCAGCGTATGGACTTGGGTGGTGGGATGGAAATCATCCCAGTAAAAGAAGCCTTGAGGATTTTTAGGGTTATTGGCCAGTTGCTTGATCAAGGGGTCGGTGAGATTGGTAAACCCGAATTCCTGAGGACGTTTTGCAACAGATTCGCCTAGGGAGAACAAGTCTACTTGAACAAGATCGACGTTCAATGACCTTGCCCGCAGCGATCGTTCCAGTTGTTCCAAGGTTTTTTCGAGGACAACGTTGAAGCCGATGGAAAAAGCCGTTGCCACTAGACTAGTGCCTTGCTGAATGGACAGTGGCGTGCGCCCAAGGTTTGGGAGGTTGGCGATGGCGATGGTCCCTGCACCTTGGAGGGCAAGATTCGTAACGGCAGTGGCAACATTTTGGACACTTTGAACAATCGCGCCATAAAGACCAATGAAGCTTTTGAGATTTCCCATGGCCAGCCCTTGGAATAAAGTCGGCGGCAAGGCCAGAAAATCATTTCCGCCCGCAAATACCACACAGAGCGACTTATTGAGCGATTTAGGATTTCCACCATTAAAATTGAGCGCGGTGAATGCATCGACCTCATCCAACAATCCCGGCAGTTTGATGGGTAAGTTGCTCCCAGCCAGCAGCGATCCCACATTCACTCGTCCGGTCGTTGCTCCGCCCACGGCAAAGTTCAATACTTGAGTTGAGTTTAATCCCAACTTAGGTGCAAGCTGGTCGATCCAAATCGGTCCATTGGAGAACCGGCCTTGAAAGTAAGGGAACGGTGGAAACACGCCGCCCAAGGCTTTTGACAAATTTCCAGTATCTGAAAGACTATCTCCAAATACCACGATTTGCTCATAGTTTCGAGCGCTAGTTGTATTTTGAACGTCAATGGCGATCGGATTATAGTAACTATTTTGACTAGGCTTCGATCGCTGGAAGGCTTGATAACTGTTGTGATAACTCTGACGATTGCGCTTCCATTCGTGACGAAAGGCATCTGAATACGATCGATCAGTGCATTGATTAATCGGGGGCATAAAATTATCCAAATTTTTAGAAAAAATCAAAGAAATCGAGCAAAATTAGCATTAATTTATCCAATAATTCAAGGCTAATACTGAGTGTAGAGCAATTCCTTTTAGCATATACGGATAACCTGAATTTAGGAATCGCTGAAATATATAAGAAATACTAATTAAAGTTCATGAAAAAAGAAATATTCCATGATCTACGATAAGTCTTGGATTCATCAATTTTAAAATCTCGCGTCCTATGCCCCAATCCTGGAATCGTCGTCATATCCTATCGCTGTCTGATTTTTCCCCTTGGGAATATGACACCGTATTGCAGACGGCTAATAGTTTTCGAGAGGTTCTCTCTCGCCGCACCAAGAAAGTTCCGACGCTCCAAGGTCAGGTGATTACTAATCTGTTTTTTGAACCCTCGACTCGCACGCGAAGCAGCTTTGAACTTGCGGCCAAACGGCTTTCCGCTGACATTCTCAATTTCTCCCCCGGTAGCAGCTCTCTCAGTAAAGGCGAGACCATCCTCGACACGGCCAAAACCTATCTGGCGATGGGCACCGACATGATGGTGATTCGGCACCAAGAAGCGGGGGTCCCGGCTGCGATCGCGGCGGAAATGGATCGGCTCAATTCGGGTGTGGGCGTGCTCAATGCAGGCGACGGCCAACATGAGCATCCGTCGCAGGCGCTATTGGATTTGTTCACGATTTGTACGTTTCTGGATGCGGACCATCCGCGTTTGGAGTTGTTAAAAGGGAAAAAAATTGCGATCGTGGGGGATATTTTGCATTCTCGCGTGGCCCGATCGAATCTCTGGAGTCTGACGGCTAGCGGTGCTGAAGTCCATCTTGCTGGGCCTCCAACGTTGTTGCCTGCTGCGTTTCAGGATTTTGTTAGAGGCGGTTCACTGGAGCGTAATTTATTCATTCATTGGACGTTGGAGCCTGCAATTGAGAATGCGGATTTTGTGATGACGCTGCGGTTGCAAAAAGAACGGATGACGAGTCATTTGTTGCCTAGTCTGCGCGAGTTTCATCAGCAGTTTGGGATTACACGCGATCGGCTCAAGCTCTGTAATTCAGCAGTGCGCGTGATGCA
>JAYVVL010000285.1:0-63013 GCA_043787035.1 Synechococcales cyanobacterium | reverse complement strand
CGAAAAACTAAGCTTGCCTTACACCGACGCCGATCACCGCGAAACCGATCGCCTGCTCACGCGCTTGCTTACCCAACTTAGCCACTGGCTGAATGACTACCAGGACCACGCCACCCCGTTTCCCCAAACCCTAGATGTAAAGACCTGCGATCGCTGTGTCTACACCGTGCGCTGCGATCGTACCCTAGGCGAAATCGGGCTATCCGAAGTCGATTTAGCGATGGACTGGGAGCAGATTCCCGAAGTCTCATCAATTTTGTAATAGATTTGCATAGGTCTTGAGAAGTAGGCGCGATAGAACACTAAGAGCTGCACACTCTAAACCGTCCTAGCTTCAAGCATTTGGAGCCTTAGGACAGTTTTCCAAACCCGCATCTCCCTCTTCCTAAAGATGACGCTCATGAAACTCAAAACCCTGTTTACGCCCTTCGTCCTTAGCCTGACGGCGATCGTGACCGTCGCACCCACCCCTTACTCAATGACTCAAGCCACTCCTAGACCACCGCAAACCGCTGCTGCAAGACCTGTGTCCGCCGCCGCCCCGAAATCTTTCGCACCCTCATCGGGCATAATAAAGCCGTCAACGCCCGTTAAACCGACCCGAAACGGAATGATGGTTCTGAACAGCGGTCTCGATCGCACCATTAAGCTCTGGCGAATCACAGACGGAAGTCTCCTGCGCACCTTCTCTGGCGAAGGCCCCATGACGCAAAACGCCCTCGTTCGTGGCTTAGATATTTCTCCCGATGGGGATCAGTTTGCCAGCGCCCGCGTCGATAAAAAGGTTCAACTGTGGGACATGAAGTCCGGAGAACTGCTCAAGACCTTTTTAGGCCACACCAACTACGTGATGTCCGTCGCCTTTAGCCCCGATCGCCAGACCCTTGTGAGTGGCGGCGGCTACGATCGCAGCGTTCGCGTCTGGAATATCGCTAGCGAGAAACAGGAGCAAGTGCTCGAAGGCCACCAAGGTTGGATCCTAGACGTGGCCGTCAGTCCCAACGGTCAATACATTGCCAGCGCCAGCAACGACAAGACCATCAAGCTCTGGAATGCCAAAACTGGAAAACTTGTCCGCACCCTCGAAGGCCATAACGGCGCAGTTCGATCGATCGCCTTTGCCCCCGACAACAACACCCTCTACTCCGGCAGCATGGACCGCACCATCAAAGAATGGGACGTCGAAACCGGACGTCTGATGCACGCCCTCACCGGACATAAGCTCCCTGTCCTCTCGATCGGCCTTAGCCCCAACGGTCGCCTCCTCGCTAGCGGCAGCGAAGACAAAACCATCAACATCTGGAAGCTGGAACGCAAGTAGGGCTTAAATTCTAACGACGGTGTGGACTACGCATTTGCACATCTACACTAAGGCAAGGAGTGTCGCGATCGCAGGCAGTAGTTTGGCGCAAGACTCAGCCAGTTTAGCCGCATCGGGTAGACTGGCAATAGTCCCTTTGAGGACTTTAATTGATGTTTTCGCTGCTTTCTGAAGTCCATTGTCTTCTGGCTTCTGGCCTGCCTCCGCTAATGTTTTTATCTGCTCTAAGGCTTCAACCTTGTCCTCGTCGGTCAATCCGAGTTCTGCTTCGATCGCTGTTTGCAATTGAGCTAATAACTCTTTGATCCCTAAGCTGTCTGAATCAGGTGATGCAGGTAGTTGATTAATAGTATTGGTAACAGAACCGCTGATTGCGCCAATGGCAACTCCCGTCAAGGTTTGGTTTTCTCCCGCAGCAGCAATTCCACTGACATTACCTTGCACACCACTGATACGTACGTTTCCTTTATTCTGTGACATATTGATTTCTCCGGAGTTGTGTTCTATGGCCATAACCTGTTCAACCGAACCATAAAAATTCATAGTAGTTGTTTTGTTTCTCTCGTATTGCTCCCAAGCTAGATAAGCACGATCGGCAAATTCTCCATCCCCAAACTGACTATCATCTGGGTATCTTAGTTGAAATTTGATTGAAGAGTGCCCACTTTTATTCTGTTCTTCTTTACATTCCAAGAAAATGAATTCGCACTTGACTTCTCCTAACACTGTCTTTTTCGTAATTCCCCAATCTTCAATACATGCTCCTGTCAGCATTGCACCTGTTAAATCGGCTCCTACTAGTTGCGCCTGCTTTAGATTTGCTCCTGATAAATTTGCGTTCTTTAAATTGGTATTTTTCAGATTAGCACCCATGAAACTAGACCCTTGCAAACATGCGCCCTCCAAGTTTATGCCTTCCAAATCGAGATAATTAAAATTTTTATCACTCATTTTATTGACATCTACTTCAATTGCTAATTGCCGAGTTTTTAAGTTTTGCAAACCGTGATTCTCATCAAGACAAGCATACTCGATATCCTTAGCGTCCTTAAAGCGAGCCATCGTGAGATTGGCCTGTCTAAAATCAACATTTCTCAGACTTGCACCCGTAAAGTCTGCGTTAGTTAGATTTGCCCCTCGAAATGAAGTGCTGTAGCACTTAGAACAAAAAGCAATTGCAGTTGACCGAATCGATTTATATTTTATATCTTGATGTAGAGAACGAATAGAAATATAGAATCCGATACTGATAATTATCCCAGTCAATGCAATGTCTATGAAGTAGTCAAATTGATGAGGAGATTTATTATTTCTGGGAAATACAACAGGGACACTTACAATCATTGCGGCTATTGACATAATCATAGCTGAATACGCAACCCATCGGCCAGATAGAACGTTCAGCACGGTGATAGTAAATGCAAACATCACTATTCCACCGAAGGCTACTGCCATACCAAAGATTCCAAAAAATATTCCCGGAACAATAGTTCTTTCTCCAGCGATGAGTAATGGAGCTATGGAAATTAGAGAAATGACGGATAGTATTCCCTCAGCTAGCAAAGCACCCGCAAATCCTTTTACAGTGATAAAAAAGAGAAAAACTCCCAATATTGATAAGCCAATTAAACTGGGAATCAAATATGGGGTAATACCAGCCAAAACAGGCATAATAGCTATTGCTATAGCCACTGAAATTGAAATAGATAGCAGACAAAACACGATTACTAAACTATAGTAAAAAATTGGCTTAATGCCAGCTTTTGAATGTTGAAATTTGTGATTAATGCAGTCCTTTTTGCTGAAGTTATGGCCTCGAATGTCTTTACCGCTAAAGTTATAGTGATCACCTTGTTGAATACTCATCAACGTCCTCAAAAGTTTTAAGCTTTAAAGATGGTATGGTTTTATTGCAAAAATGTCTGACCGCCGCATCACGCTATGGTTCAGGGCAGTAGCTACCGTTGCAAAAAGGAAACGTTATGGAACAAGGTTCTCCGTCAGAACCTTTAGCCGTAATGTTTGCAGACAAAAGAGTCACATGGTCCTGAGTTAACGCATTCTGTATGTCAGCAATAATTTGCCTATCATCCAAAGACTGCTGTGCTATTTTAATTCCAGAAGTATTAAAATTTCGTGCAGTCTCCGATGACGTAGAGAATAGGGAGAAAACTGGATGGGCATGATTTTTTTCTATTGATGCGGTAGAGCTTGCATCAATAGCATACGTATATTGATTGTCATTACCGTCCCGATATTTGATGTCAAAATGTATCAACTTAAGTCCATGATGCTGGAAGACTTCATATATTTTTCTCGCACAAGAAGAGTTGCTTGGGTTGACCCTGATCATAGAATGCTCCTGACTTTTATATTAGATTTAGACTAAGATACGCAGTACTTTTCTTACAACGGGTCTAAACTTCAATTCTCTACTAATTCCTACTGCTTATTTATTTTTTACGATAGATCATTTTAACAAGCTACGCAAGTACCCGCAAGAGTGCCCTTCTCTTGACCCTAGTGAGTCGATTTTAGATCTTAACTTTCCCACTTTACACCTTTCACCAATTGACCTCCTCTAACACCCTCAAAGACTGCCTTCTGGGTACTTTTGTAACGAAAATCAGGTATCAAACAATATCATCAACAGCCCACCTTTTAGGCTTTTGCGGACGGACAGGTAACTAACCAACTCCGGAGTGCAATGATTCTTTACGGAGCCAGCTAACGACGGTTAGAAAGTCCGATCGCTTGATCAATAGAGTCTAGACCCGCCTGATCTAGACGATCGACGAGTCCAGATAGGATTTGGCGAACCAAGGCTGGACCTTCATAAATCCAGCCCGTATAGACCTGAAGCAGGCAAGCTCCAGCGGTGATTTTCTCCCAGGCATCGGCGGCAGTAGATATTCCTCCCACGCCAATAATGGGAAACTCTCCCTGGGTGTGGCGGGAAATCAGCGCAATCACCTCCGTCGATCGCTCTCGCACCGGAGCGCCGCTGATTCCTCCCGCTTCGTCGGCGACTCGGTTTCCAGTTCGCTCTAGCACCTGCGTTTTGAGTCCGTCTCGGCGGATGGTGGTATTGGTGGCGATAATCCCGGTGAGATGAGACGATCGGGCCAGATCGACAACGGCCAAAATATCGTCATCCAGCAGATCCGGCGCGATTTTGACGAAGATGGGTTTGTGTCCAGTGTTTTCTTGGGTGAGGGCTTCAAAAATCGGATTGAGCTGCTCCACACTCTGAAGCGATCGCAATCCTGGGGTGTTAGGCGAACTGACATTGACGACAAAATAGTCACCCAAATGCTTCAGTCGTTGGAAACTCACCCGATAATCCGCATGGGCTTCCTCCAAGGGAGTAATTTTGGATTTGCCGAGGTTAATTCCTATGGGCATCAAGCTAAGGGCGCGATCGCTCATATTCTGCCGAGCCTCTAGGCGATCGCGCAATGCCTCTGACCCTGCATTGTTAAACCCCATGCGATTGAGAGCGGCCTGGTCATCCACCAGCCGAAACAGTCGGGGCTTCGGGTTCCCCGCTTGGCCATATTGCGTCACCGTCCCTAATTCCGCAAATCCAAACCCAAAGTTGGACCAGATGCCAGCCCCCTGACCATTTTTATCAAACCCTGCGGCCAGTCCCAGTGGATTATCAAAGTGGCACCCAAAGCAGGTTTGGGCCAGACGATCGAACTTAGAGTCCTGGTGTTCGCCTTGATCCCCATAAAGCTGAGTGAGTTGCCTCAGAATCAGCGTCCGCACGGCTAGCGGCGATCGAAGATCAAGCCATTCGAGGGCGGCGAGGGTTTGCTGATGAAGCCATTCAGGATCGGCATGTAGTCCTGAAAACAAAATCGGACGTAGAATTGATTGGTAAAGATTAAGAGAAGAGGAGTCTGACACAGAGGATGAGGGGCGATAAGGGCAAAAGTCTTGGGGCAAAATTCAAGATTAGCGCATCATTGTGCATGACTTAGACGCGAGTTAGACGCGATCAAAGATTCTTGGCACACCCCACAGATTATTCTACTCATGAAGATATAAGCTGAATTTACATCTAAATTTATGAATAAAATTTTCACGCTATGTAACTATCCGTCTCAGGGAACGCTAGAAAATAGAAGGTCTTGAGAGGAAATGACCTTGCACAGTGCTGATTCTATGCGATCGCTCAAGCTTCATCACTCATGGCTCCTTCATCCCAAAAATTACACCCCCCAAAAACCACTAAAGTCCCGCATCTCAACCCAATTCAGCCTCTTAACCTACACCCATCGTACTCAGTCGTCATCATGAGTCCTGTCAAAGAAACTAATGTTCAAGAGAATCTACTCATCCAATTGGGGCAGGTTTTGCATTCGCTTCGGGAGGCGGAAAATTCAGACGACCTGATGGAGGCGACGCTGAATTATCTCCGATCGGCGTTCTTAAAGAACTATGAGCTGATTTGGATTGGGTTGTACGATCGTATGGAGCATCGCATGCTGGGCAAGGGCGGCTTTACGCCCGGTGGGGCCAAGGGAAATGGCATTCACAATAGTGAGATGAAGCAAAAAATTTCGCTGTTATCGGGCGATATTTTGGAGCAAGTCGTGATTCAGCAGCGTCCGTTGGCGTTAGCAGATTTGCGGCAGGAAATACGGGCAGGGGACTGGCGCAAGGTCGCGCAGAAACACAACATTCAAGGCACGATGCTATTTCCGCTCTGTTTCCGCGATCGGTGTTTGGGTGTGCTTATTCTCGGGACGCATCGCTGGGGAACCTTTCCCGGAACAACCGAAAAAGCCACGCTGGATATGGTGCTGGGCGAACTGGCTTCCGTGCTGAACCAAACCGAACAGGACTGGCAGCGTAAACAGATTAAGCGCCCGGACAAGCCGCTGCTCCAACAACTCGATCGGACCCGATCGCTTCCAGATTTGGGCAAGCGTCTAGAAGTCGTGATTGAAGAGACTCATCAGTTTTTGGCCCCGACTCGCACCAGTTTGTATTGGTTTGAACCCAATCAGCGCTATTTTTGGCGGCGGCTCACAAACCAAATGCCTCGCATGAATGGCTTATTGGAGAACAACCCTCCCGCTGGCGGTATCACGGCCCAAGAAATCAACAGCTTTTACCAGCAGCTCGTCAACGATCAAGTCGTGGCGATCGGTGAATCCCACAGCTCCCTGCGGGCCGATGCCACCTCCCGTCTGATGAAGCTTATTCGGGCACGATCGCTCCTAGCGGCTCCCATCCTGTATCAAAACCAGCTCCTAGGTTTTTTGGCCGTGGAAGGGTTAGCCCCGCGCATTTGGCAAGATGAGGAAAAGTTTTATCTTCGCGGGGCGGCGCAGATTGTGGCTTTAATGTCGCCCTTGGAAGAAATGGAGACCATTATTGAGCAGACCAAGCTCGACCAAGCCCTCACCACCGAAATCGCCCGATCGCTCTACAGCTCCGATGACTGGAAAACCACCCTGAACCGAGCGGCAGAACTGCTAGGCAAACGGCTCAAAATCGAACGCTTTATGGTAGTCCTAAGAGACGCGCGATCGGGCCATTTTGAAGTGTGTTATCAGCACCAGCCGCGCAACCGCCGCGCCACGGGCATCGCACTGCCCAAGCTCAGCGATCTCGACTTGCAGCTAGCCGAACGCAGCGAAGCCTCCATTGCCATCGAAAATCTAGAAGACGATCTGCGCTTCACGGCCTGGCGATCGCCGCTCTGGGAACTCGGTGTCCGATCGTTTCTCCTTGCCAGCACCTCACCCGGTCATCGCCTAGAGAGCATCCTCTTGGTGTGCCATGAGGCCCCCCGAAGCTGGACTGCCGCCGAACAGCAGCTTGTGCAGATCGTTGCCCAGCAGCTCGGCGTGATTTTGAACCAGTGGCAGCTTCAACGTCAAGTCACCCAGGAAGCCGAGCGTCACCAAAGCACCCAGCGCTGCATTCAAATGATTCAACAGTGCGACCACCTCGAAGACCTAGAGCAAGTCGCCCTGCGAACCATCGCGCCGATTTTGGGATCGCCCATGGCCTTTCTGGTGTCGTGGTTTCCCGGTCGTCGCACTGGACGGCTGGTGTTGCCGCAGCACATGGATCGCCGTTATGCCCTGATTCCTAATACCAAGGTCTCGATTCACGCCGATCCCCTGATTCGGATGATCCACGACCAAAACACGATTCGCACCCTCACCCCCGCCCAAATCCCCGGCGAATCCCGACAGTGGCTTAACGCTCAAGGTATGACTCAAATCGTCACGATCGCTCTGCGTATTTGCCCGGACGATGAACCGACGGGTCTGTTTTGCCTGGTGTTTCACGATGAGCAAGTCCTAGACGATCGATCGCTCCATATTCTCAGCATCCTCACCAGCCAGCTCGCCGCCGCTCGCCGTCATCTCAAGCTCGAAGCTACCCTCCAAAGCGAACGCCTCAAGCTCGAACAAATCGGCTGGTACAAACACCGTCATCTTGAAGAGCTGCACCGCAGTGTCAACGTTGGCATTCAGCGCTTGATCGAAGCCGCCAAACCCGTCACCCAAGATGCCCTCACCACCACCCGCAACCAGCAAATTTTGCGACAGCTTGGGGAGGCGATGGTTCCGGTTCAGTCGGCCCTGCTGAATGAACAATGGCAGCTTCAGTTTCGGCAGGAAAGTTTGCCGCTCTTGGGTCTGTTGCGCCGCGCCCTCGATCGCGCCGAACATCTGCTCAAGCAGCGCCAGCTTTGGTCCCAAGTCCACCAAGACAGCAACCCCATCATTATCGGGGACAGCAGCAAACTCGAAATGATTCTGTACGAAGTGATCTTGACCTCAGGATTGCGATCGGAATCGGGAAAACGGATTGATATTTGGTGTCGGCAATTTGATGAACGCTGGGTGGAAATCGCCATCACCGACAACGGCACCATCGAACCCCGGCTCCTAAAAGATCTCGAAGGCGGACAACTTCTCGATCCCCTCGCTCCCAGCCTGCTCAACCAGCCACCGGGACTTCACCTAGCCATCTGCAAAGAACTCCTGCGGGCCATGGGAGCCGAACTCACTGTCTGCCGCCTAGACGATGGGCGGATTATGACCCGACTGATGCTTCCCGCTGCTCAGCAAGGTCGCGTTTCGCACCCAGGGAGCAGCACCCACAGCGCTACGAATAGCGTCTAACTTCAGCGATCGGTCTCACCACCTCTAAATGTGAGGGACAACTTCAGAGAAAATATTAGAGATCAATCGTTTTACAACAGTCCTCGGGTTAGAATGCTTCTGTCAACCACCGCCCAACGGGTTGTCTATGCTTGTAACTCCGAGACTAACGTCATTTAAAACGCCAGCTAAATCGAATGCAAGACCCTCGCCTCGGCTGAACCCTAGCTCCCCGATCGACCGCTCACGTCTTGGCTTTAGGCTGGGATCTCGATCAAACGATCGCCCTTCCTCTCGTAGCCGATCGAACGCTGCCGTTAAGGCTCCGTTACCGCCGAAGTCCCGATCGCGCGATGCCCGATTGCAGCCACTGCCTGACCGCGCTTCGGTTCCCCAATGGCTGCAACTGATGAAGCAGGCTGAACGTTGGTCCTTACTAGTGGCTGCAGTTTTGGCGAGTGGGGCGATCGTCACCTATGGCTGGGCTATGTACTCTCAGCAGCAGTGGGGTCAAGAATATCGTCAGTTAGAGAAGCTCCGTCGCAACGAGCGTCAGCTCACCACGAACGGCGAAATGATGAAAAATAATATCGCCCGCACTACCGATCCCAAGCAGTATGGTCTTGTGCCGCGCAGTGCGGCTAACATTGTTGTCATGCCTCCGGCTCCTCCTCGTCCGCCTCTTCCCATGCGTCCCACTGGACCCGATTCCAATACCAAACCCATCCTGCCCATCGGGTACTAGCATCTATGGTCCGCCCCCTATCCCGGCTTGACAAATCCCGATCGAACTCAGCGCGATCGAATCCTGCCCGGTTTGAAACCCGATCGAGGCGGCGATCGAAATCTCCCTATGTTAAGAGTCTGATGGATCTTCCGGCGATTCCGTCCCCTCAGCGCCTTCGGTTAGTGTGGATGATTTTGTTGACGGGGTGCATACTGTTGGGCGGAAATTTAGTCCGGCTACAGGTGTTTAAGGCGTCGGAGTTGCTTACTTATGCCAAGCAGCAGCAAACGACCTATTTGCGGCCCTTCACGCCTCGTCGGCCCGTAATAGATCGCACCGGAAATGCGATTGCCATTGATGAGCAGGTCTACACAATTTTTGCGCATCCTCGATATTTTGACAAAAAAAGTACGGCGGAGGTGGCGAAAGCCCTCGCGCCCATTTTAAATCAGCCCGAAGCGGACCTTCAGAAGAAGCTCGACAGCGCTAAAACGGGAATTCGGCTGGTGGATCACATCAAAGAAGACAGCGCCAACCGAATCAGAGAGCTATACATCGACGGGTTAGATTTCATCGCTCAGGAACAGCGCGTCTATCCACAACAGGATCTCCTCGGCAGCATTATTGGCTACGTCGATAATGCTCAACAGGGTCAAGGAGGCGTGGAATATAGCTACAAGCATCTGCTCGAACGATCGGAAAAAGCGGTTCGGCTCAACAAAACAGGACAGGGCAACGTCCTACCGGACAATGTGCCCAACGGCTTCATTCACCAAGACGATCTCCGGCTTCAGCTTACTATTGACAATCGACTCCAACGCGCAATCCAAAAAATCGTCACGCGCCAGGTTCAATCCTTCGGTGCAAAACGTGGACTGGTCATCGTGATGGATGCCCAAGATGGCGCAATTTTGGCCATGGTATCTAACCCGACCTTTGACCCGAATGAATATTGGAAAGTGAAAGATCTATCGGCATTTAAGAACTGGGGACTCACCGACCTCTATGAGCCGGGATCGACCTTCAAACCTATTAATGTCGCGATCGCCCTTGAAGCGGGGACAGTTAAGCTTGACGATACGTTTTACGATTCTGGAACCCTTTCCATTGAAGGCGAGCCGATTAGTAACTCCGATGGCGCGGCGCGTGGAACGATCGGTCTTACGGACATCATTCGGTATTCTAGCAACGTCGGAATGGTTCGCATTGTCCAAACCATGAAGCCATCGGTCTACTACAGTTGGCTCGAACGCATTGGCATGGGGCAGTATACAGGCATCGACTTGCCCTTTGAAGCGCAGGGCTACATCAAAGAACGAAAAACCTACATGAGTTCTCCCATTGAAATCGCTACGACAGCGTTTGGTCAGGGGTTTGCCATAACGCCGATGCAGCTCGTGAAGCTCAATGCCATGCTGGCGAATGGCGGCAAAATGGTCACGCCCCATGTTGTCAAAGGTCTCTACGACAGCCAAGGACGCCCCCACTGGCAACCTCAACAAGCCATGCCCAAACAGATTTTTTCGCCTAAAAACACGAAAGCCATTCTGCGGATGATGGAGGCGGTGGTCAACAACGGGACCGGGAAACAGGCGCAGGTGGCAGGCTATCGGGTGGCGGGGAAAACTGGGACCGCACAAAAAGCCACCGAATCCGGTGGCTACTCTACGTCCAAATTTATTACGAGCTTTGTCGGGATTTTCCCGGTGGATAATCCTCGCTACGTCGTTTTGTCTGTCCTTGATGAACCCCAAGGTCAAGCCTACGGAGGAACCACCGCTGCTCCGATCGTTCGAGAGGTAATCGAACTGGTAGCTGGCGTTGAGCAAGTTCCTCTAAGTAAGCCGGATTCTTAGTTAGGGATCCTTAGCGAGGGACGTTGGTACGTTGGGTGTTTCCTTTATGCTCTTGCATCTTTGCTGTCCATTTTGCGCGCTGTTCAGGCGTCAGAATTTTTTCCATGGCGGTTTTGGAGTCTTTCCAGATCTGTTTTCTTTGGGCGCGTTGAGCGTCGGTGACGTTTGCGGCCTGCATGGCGGCTTTGTGGCCTTTTTTCTCAGCGAGGGCAGCTTTGATGATCGCTTTCTGATCAGCGGAGAGGACGCCGTCAATGTTAGTACGGGTTGTCGATCGCAGGGTGCGGATTTGATCGACTTGGGCAGGCGTTAAGTTAAGTTCCTTCGCCATTTTTTGGAGGCGTTGCTCCATTTTCTCCGGCGTTGCCTCGCCCATCTTACGGGCGATGGTGGTTGAATTACTATTGGCTACCGCATTAGGACGAGCGTTTGCAAGGGTGCTGAATAGAGGAGATAACAACAAGGCACAACCCGTAACGATTGCAAAAGCTTTACGATTGAAAGACATGAATTTTCTCGTGATTTGATTTGAATACGCCTATCTTATAAAGACGATCGCCCATTTGGCTTGGGACTATCGTCCTAAGTTTTGGAGACTTGTTTTGGAGAGCGCCCTATGATTACGCCGAACCACCATCCGTTCCGGTTTTTGCTTCAGTTTGAGTGGGGATTGCTTGTGCTGACGGCCTTAGGTGAACTGATGCGTCTACCGCCGTTGCGACTGTTGACGATCGGCATTCCCCGTGAACCGGGACTCAATATTGCCATCATTGTGACGATCGGCTTGCTAGGTCTGAGGCTGCCCACCGAACATCGGCGTCAAAAATGGCTCTACACCGGAATGCTGGCGAGTTTGATTGCGATCGCGATTCTAGGCACTGGAATGCAGCTTTTCCCGCTGTTGTGCGTTGTGTTTGTGATGCGGACGGGGTTGATGTTTGGGACGGGGGTGCATCGGTGGCTGACGGGGCTGACGTTTGTGAGTACGGGATCGGCGCAGCTTTACCATGCGCTGACGGTGCAGTACACCCAGTGGGAGCAGATTGCGATGCGACGGGCGGAACGCGGAACGGTTCGATCGCCCTTTCGAGTGGAAGGTGCGCCTGATATCCAGGATTTTTTGGCTTCGCGTTTGTGGATGATGTCGTTGAGTAGTGTGATTTTGTTAGGGTTGGTGCTGTTGTTTGTGCAGGTGCTGATCAGTGCGTTGGTCGCAGAACGGCAAAGTCGAGAGGCTCTGACGGCGGCGAACCAAACCTTGCGAATCTATGCGCTGCGAGTGGAGGACTTGGCCATTGTGCAAGAACGCGATCGGATTTCGCGCGAAATTCATGATTCGCTGGGCCATTCGTTGACGGTGTTTAATCTGTATTTAGAAGCGGGACTGCGGCTCTGGGACAGCGATCCGGTTGAAGCTAAAGATCTCATCGGTGAAGCCAAAACCCAGGGTTCCATGGCCTTGCAATCGGTTCGCCATTCGGTCTCTAATCTTCGATCGTCGCCGCTGAGCAACAAGTTGTTATCGGAACTGATTGAAACGCTGCTACAAGATTGGCAACGATCGACGCAAATAAAACCGACCACTGATATCCAGATTTTGTTAACGCTACCTGAATCGTTAAAACTAACGCTCTATCGCATCTTGCAAGAAACGCTGACAAACATTACAAAGTACGCTCAAGCCACTGAAGTAGACATTGTAGTGCGAACGATAATGCAGTCTAATCAGGATTGGATTCAGCTCCGGGTTTGTGACAATGGGATTGGGTTTGTTCGATCGCAAACGAAGTCTGGTTTTGGATTGCAGGGAATGCAAGAACGCGCGATCGCAAACGGTGGAATATTGACGATCGAGACATCGCTAAATGCAGGATGTACCATTGAAGTCCGGATTCCAGTCTGCTCCGTTGCTCGTCCACCTCGGAATTCATTCCTGGGCGGGTATTTGGAATAACCGATCGTTTAGACGTAGTTTTTTGTTAAAAATCTTAGAAATCTACCCTTTTGCTCTTTCATCTTCCGAATCTTTCATTAAGATTAAGAGATGAAATAAAGAGAATTCGACCGGGTTCAGGGGTGTTTCTTATGCGATCGCGTCTCTACAAAAAAAATCGTTCGCGAATCTCGTTACTCGACCGGGTGGTAGAGTCTCGTCGGAAGAAATCTTGCGTCGATGCTGTCCTCGAATCGTCTGTTGATCCTGTCGCCGGATCAACGGCTCGATCGTCGAAAAAGCGTTTTTTCTGGCACGCTGTACTCACTAGACTTAGGCAGCCTGTTGGGTTTCGGGCCATTTTTTTACTGCTCCTGACCTGGGTTATCATGCTCGTCATCATCTGGGGAGCCGGCAAAGAAATTATGAGCCTGGGCGCACCGAGAAAGTCTAAGCAGTCAATTATTCAAACTGAACAAAAAGCTCTAATCGAACTTCTTGGAGCGCTTGTAATGGGGGGCGTGGGCGTGTCCCTCGTGATGACTCCGGCTCTGAAGCGATCGTCCCATCCTAGAGAAGAAGCCCCGATCGCCGTTCAACTAAATCCGTCGAAAGAATAACTGAACTGACTAAAGCGATCGCACTTGTTTCCAGTCCGCGATCATTTTGAGGGTCCAGAGCCAATTTTTGCTGAGGGCGGCGTCAGTAAAATCAGACGGTCGGGTTTTGAGGGCGCGATCGCGAAGTTTGACCGCTTCTGCCTTGAGTCGGGGTGAGTCTTTGCCGCCTTTGCGAGCTGCTTGCCAGTAGTTGAGCGCGAGTCCGGCGTCGGCAGTGGCGGTCTCTAGAGTCGGCTCTTTTTGGGTGAGGGTTTGGGCCTGGGTCCAGGCGTCGGTGGCGCGGGGGATGTCGTTTTCGGTGTAGTACGCAAACCCGAGGGCATTTTGAAATGCGGGTGAGTTGGGATTTTTTTGGGTGGCGATCGCGAAGAATCGACGGGCATCTTGGAAGCTGTGGGTCGCTTCATCTTTTTGGGCAAATTGCCATGAGAGACGACCTTGGAGATAGGCTATTGGTGCAATTTCCTTTTGGGCCACAGTGGCGCTTTCGAGGGCCGTTTGGGCTTCCACTAAGTTGCCATTGTCCATCAGAGATTCGATCGCCTCCTGACTTTTGCGCACGTTGCCTTTAGCAAAGCCTTGGGTCGCGATGGTCATCAAGACTCCGGTCCCCGATTTGCCCTGACTAGACGTCTGACTTTCTAAAGACTGCTGACCCGGATTCATTGATTTTCCCAGAAGGCTGGCGGCAGCAACGCCTAGAGCCACAGCAGCCAAGGCGACCACAGCGATCGACGCTGGTTTTTTCCAGGGCGCACGCTTTCGGTATGGATTTGCCCCAAAGTTTGCCGCATTCGAGGGGGTTGAGGTCGCTTCGCCGTGGGTGTTGCCCTGAAGCATCGATCGCACATGGTCGTCAGCGCTTTGGAGGCTTGGGTCCAGTTGAGAAGCCATGCGGTAGGACGAGAGCGCCTCGGGAAGATTTCCATACTGCTGAAAGGCGGTTCCGAGAGCGTCATAAACAATAGCGCTGTTGCCATCCAGTTTTAGCGCCTGACCGTAGGCATCAATAGCCCCCGTGAGGTCGCCGCTAGACTGAAGCCTTTGCCCTAGTTTTAGCAGATCGTCCACTGGAGACACGGGCGCTGTACGGGGTTCAGACGGCGCAAAACTCGTCGGATCAAGCGTCTTCATCAGGTCCGAAATCGCCGCCCGATCGTCGTCATAATCCGGATCGACCGACGGATCGAGTAATCCCTCAAAGTCGTCCATCGGCAATTGGTCTAAATCCATCAAAATAGGATTAAGCGCATCCGGATCGAGCATTGCGATCGGATCAATCACATTTTGCCCCGTCGCCGTCTGCCCCGCTGCGACATGAAGATAGCCATCAAAATCAGGATGCAAATACAAAATCGGCAACGCCCAGTACAACTGGTTCGAGCCATAGGACGACAGCAACCCCTGCCGCGCTCGGTTGAGACTAAGATCTATAGAATAGCCTTGCTTCAAATTGCGATAAAACAACCGACTCAAAATCAACGCCACATCATCCGGAATCCGCTCAGCCATCGCCAAAATCGCTGGAACTCCCCGCCGTAGCAGTGCATCCGCCAAATTGTCCAGTGCCCCCGTAGACTCAATAGTCGCAGCGCGCACGCCCCGGCAGGAGTTAAATACAGCCATCCGGACGCCATTATTGACCAGCAGCCCCGCTAGGTCTTCCCCACTCAGCGGCTCTGTAAGTCCCGTTCGGCGATTGACAAGATAGAGGTCTCCTCCCGCTGCGCCCCAGCCGCTATGGCCTGCATAGTGCAAAATATCGTAATTTCCCTGTTCGAGGGATTGGGTGAGCTGTTCGCGGCCCGGTTGTTCGAGAAGCGTGAGTTCGATTTCTGGGGCGTTGGGGGACGCTAGGTCATGACCTAGCTCATGCTGAAGATGTTGAGCTTCCTCATGAAGTTGTAGACGATCTTGATCCGTCGGCGCAGACAGCACCATCAAAATTCGCAGGGGTTGTCCTATTGTTCCACTGGAAAAGCAAGGCGTCATTTGTCCCGCATGAAACCGAGAAAAGACAACATCGGTCCCGGTCGAGAGCGGCCTAGAGCCTGCATTCAGCACTTCCCAGGGCAGTCGAATGGTGCGATCGTCCTTGAGGCCAAGACGCAGACGGAGAATATCTTGCTGGTTTTGGGCAATGCCTTGGGCGGCGATCCAGCTATCTCGAATGCTCCCTTGAAACAACGCATTGTAAAGCTGTTGACCGAGCGCACTTAGGCTGACGGCATCGGGTATCGGCCCATCGTTGAAGACGTCGGGGGCGCTAGAACTTCGCAGCAATCCCACCAATGGATCGTTCATTAGCGCCGCTGCTTGGCGAATCCAGGCATCGACCCGCCACGTCACGATTTCCTCCGCGACCGGGACGCCGGACGACATCCGATCGTGAACAGTCTGAATCAGGTACTTGTCATCCTGAACAGGGGTTACGGAGAGTATAAATTCTTGAGTCACGATTCCTCTTTCGCTGCCGAGCTGATGTCCAAGCTGGATGCCCAATAGTCATAGCCTATCGTAGTTGTATCCATAAAGGTTAGGCGTGACTCACTTCGATCTAGCTTAAATCGATCGATCGAGTTCAAGAAAACTTTGCAAAGATTAGGACAGTCTTCATCATCACAACACACTTTTTCTCCTGACTTCCCCATTTTATCAGGAAGAGTGGACTGGTAGATGCACCCTGATTTCAACCGCCGACCCATGCCTAGTGAGTCGGCGGTTTTTTTATAGAAAATTTATGGCAAAGTCTCGGCGCTCTCTACTCTGAGGCTTTGGTCATGCGGCTGGTGCGGAAGGTCACGTTGGAGCCTTCTTGAGACTGTTCTAGAACGAGACGAGGGGTGGGCTTGGCTTTTTGGTCCCAGCGCATGTTGGCGAGACGGCCTTGGATGGTGGGTTGCCAGGAGTCGTTTTCTTGGCCGGGACTGAGGAAGCTTTCGATGCAGTCGATGATTTGAGAGATGGTTTGAGAGGTGGGCTGGGTTGGAAGTTTGACCATTTTGATTTCAATGCGGAACAGGACGCGTTTGCTCCCCTTGGGCATTTCGGCAGGTTCATATTCCACGTCGAATATTTGGTCGATTTGGCGTCCGGTGCTGGCGATGCCGAGATCGCCATTGAGGGCTTGGGTGGGGCGCAGGGCCATGGAGATTTGCTGCTTGATCTTAATCTTGCTTTGGTTCACTATTGAAAAGCGGAATTTTTCCTCGGCCATTCGCATCCGGAGATAGTCTAGGTTAAAGTCACGAGAATGGATCAGATCCGGATTTCGCTCCATTTTGGAGATGGTTTCTACGGCAAGCTCGGCCCGTTTACCCGTTTCGCGGTTCTTGATTATTTCAAACCGGAGGCGTTTATTCAGCTTATTGTATTGAAGTGCGCTAGTGACGCCAAGCACCACCAGTGTGACGGCCAAACCTATGGAGGTGTACATCCAAAAGGGGGATTCGGGGGATGTTTGGGTCGCTGTCACAGGTTGAGTGGTGGTCGCTTTGTTCTTTGCAGCCGTGGGTTGGTTCGGCGCTTGAGCGAGGAGACGATTCATTAAACTTAAGGAGGACAGAGGTAACATAAGCGTGATTGCCTCGGAGAATGAACCTATAGAATGTATAGAATCTATAGAAGGGAGAGGGAGTAAGATGCAACGAGTGGGAGAGACTAGACTTTTGAGCGCTAGTTTTAGTTCATTAGTTGAATCTGAAGGTCAACGTGCCATATCTAACGTATTAAGCGAGCCAATATTCTCTATGATGTTCAATATTTAGCACTCTAATAGCAACATTATCTCATTACGTGATATCGAACGATCGCCATTTCTAGTGTTCCCAAAAAACCAAAAACTGCTAAATCATTCTTTCTCCCAACCCATTAAAGTCTATGAAGTCCATGAAGCCGCTCCACAATCTCTCGCTCACTCCCCTTTCACTGATTGCTACAGATATGGATGGCACCTTGACGCATGAGGGCCGTTTTGATGTGGGATTGCTTCGGGCATTGACATTGTTGCAGAGTGCGGGAATTCCGGTGGTGATTGTGACGGGGCGATCGGCAGGCTGGGTGAGTGGGTTGGCGCATTATCTTCCGGTGACGGGGGCGATCGCGGAAAATGGGGGCGTGTTTTTTCAGGAGGGGCGGCCTGAATATTTGGTAGAAATCGGGGCGTTGGTGGAGCATCGGCGGGCGTTGGCTGAGATGTTCTGGACATTGCGCGATCGGTTTCCGCAGATTCGGGAGTCGAGTGACAATGCGTTTCGACAAACGGATTGGACGTTTGAGGTGGCGGGATTGGGGACTGAAGAGTTGTTGCTGATGGCTCAGATGTGTGAGGTGGCAGGTTGGGGCTTTACGTACAGCACGGTGCAGTGCCATATTATGCACCGCAAACAAAATAAGGCGTTGGGCTTGAAACAGGTGTTAGAAATTGCGTTTCCGCAGGTGGCCTTAGACTCGGTAGTGACGGTGGGTGATAGTCCTAATGATGAGAGTTTGTTTACGTTTACCCATTCGGTGGGAGTGGCGAATGTGAAGCATTATGTGGACCAGTTAACGCAGTTGCCCAGCTATGTGACGGAGGCGTCTGAGGGGGAGGGGTTTTGTGAGTTGGTGGCGCATCTTTTGGGATGAAGGGTCTCATGCCTTACGCTCAGTGACTGTTCAAAAACCATCTTTAATCCAACTTAAACCCAACTCAATCATGAACCCTACTCGCTCTGTGCTGTCTGTCACGATCGCCCTTCTCCTCGCCAGTCTGACCTTCCTTCTTAGCGCCTGTTCTCTGCCGCAAGTCAAGGCTGAAGATCGATTGTTTCAAAATATCCAGCTTGAATTGCTGGGTGAACAGATTATTCCTCAGGGCACTGTTTTTAAAGATACGTTAATCGCAGGACTCTCCGGCCTTACCTACAGCCCGACTGACGATACGTTTTATACGGTATCGGACGATCGCAGTGACAAAGCGCCCGCCCGGTTTTACCAGTTCAAACTAGCCCTAGACCGCGCCGCCAAACCTACCGGAATTCAGTTTCTCAAGATGGTCACGCTGAAAAATGACCAAGGTGAACCGTTTGCGCCAGGGACAATAGATGCTGAAGGGATTGCCATTACGCCGCAAGGGACCGTTTGGGTCAGCAGTGAAGGCAACGCTAAACGTGATATTCATCCCTTTGTGCGGGAATTTGACCTGAGGACCGGGAAACCGTTGCGTAATATCTACTATCCGAATCATTATGTTCCGCAAGACGTGACCCAAGATGTGACCCCAGCTAAGAGCGATCGTAAAGTAGGTAAAGGTGCCTTGCGTCAGGGCATTCAGGATAACCAAGGCTTTGAGTCCCTGACTCTGAGTGCCAACGCCGCCCGCTTGTCTCCGCTGGAACCCTACCGCCTCTTCACTGCGACGGAATCCGACCTCGAACAGGACAAACTTGCTGAGGATCTAGAACCCACCCAAGGCCCGAGTCCTCGGTTGATGCACTATTACGTTGAGAAAAGCCGCATTGATTTAATCGGCGAATACCTCTATCCGCTCGAACCGCGTCCTATGGGCAGCGATAACTATGGGCTAGTGGAGTTGCTTTCTCTAGACGGTTCAGGGCGATTTTTGGCGTTGGAGCGAAGCTTTGGCCTAACTGGATTTAAAATCAAGCTCTTTCAAATGGTCCTTGCAGGCGCTCAGGACACCAGCGCACTCCCGATCGTCAAAAATCTTCCTAAAGCCGTAAAATCCGCCCAGAAAGAATTGCTCCTCGACTTGCAAATCCTAGACCTAACCCTTGATAATCTAGAGGGGATGACCTTGGGTCCTCGCTTGCCAGATGGCACTCAAAGCCTGATTATGATTAGCGACGATAATTTTAACGCTCTCCAAAAAACCCAGCTTCTAGTTTTCCGAATCAAAGGCTTGAAGTGATCTTTAATACAACTACTCCCCACGCCCATGACTCACGCAACGGATCTCAAAACCTTGGTCACTTGGATGGCCGGAGAATTTGGCAACTCAGAACAGGCGATTGAAAACCCGCCTTTTTTTGCTCACATTCGCGTCTGTATGCGTCCGTTGCCGCTGTCGTTTTTTGGGGTTCCGTCACTGTACCTAGAGCAAGCCTATGATTATGCCCTAGACCAGCCCTACCGAATTCGGGTGCTGAAGTTTGTGGTCAAAGACGACAAAATCGAAATTCCTCACTACCGAATTCACACGGAAGAACCCTTTCGAGGCGCAGCCCGAGACTTGACGAAGCTGAAAAAACTTAGACCCGACCAACTCAACCAAATGTGTGGCTGCGGCATGGACGTGATCTGGACAGGTGCGGGGTTCAAAGGCGTTGTCGAACCAGGCAAGAAATGCCTGATCGATCGCAATGGCAAAACCAGCTATCTCGATAACGAATTTGAAATTTTGGACGACGGTGCGAGGCTAGTCAGTCTCGATCGAGGGCGCGATCCTGAAACCAACGAACGCCTTTGGGGAGCCATAGCAGGTCCCTTTGAGTTTAAACGCATCCAAAGTTTCGCCGCCGAACTCCAGTTCTAATTCACTTTCGGCCTTCTATATTCTGCACTCTGTATTCAACTTTCTCCATGCAACCCGAACATCTGAAAAACAACATGCTCAGCCCCAAAGTCCAGCAGCTCAAAGCCATTCGGACGGTGCTGTTGGCGTTGCACAAACGACTGCTTGACGGCGAACGGGATCTCTACGAAGCGCGTCATGGCCGAATCGCGACGCCCAACGAGTTTTTGCAGCTTGCCTTAGAAGATGAAGAATTTGACTGGTTGCGCACGTTTTCAAAACTGATTGTCGAAATTGACGAATCGATCGCCTCCCGCCGCGATCCAATCACCTTAGAGAAAGCTAACGCTCTCCTCCAGATCTCCCGCGAGACCCTTCAGCCCAGCCCAATAGGTACGCCCACCGCCCAAAAATACTACGCTGCAATCGAACGCAATAGCACCGTTGCCCAGCTCCATCTACAAATTAAAGCGGTCTTCGATCGGTAAGAAATCGGGACATCAATAGAACCAAATCCACCGCATCTTGATGATCCAGTGCTTCAGAACGATGTGAGTAGGGCTTATTCCCACTAGCAAACCCTTTGTCAAGCAAAATACCTGTTTGACCGCGCATCAAGGTATTTCCTTCGATCGCATTAGACTCGTAGGTCTATTCAACGTTTACCCAAGCCTCAAATGCGTATCTTGCCTCGATCGAAGGCGGCAAGAGAGCATTGTACTGAGCCTTCAACTGGTTTAAATATGAACTCATGGTTGAACATTAACGTCTTATTTTAGGGTCTATCGATTAGAGTATGCTAGCTTTTGAAAGAATTTACCTGAAAGCCTGTCTGTGTGGGAATTTTGTCGATTTTACTATCAAAAAATAAGTTTACCTTCCTAAGAAGTGCTTCAGTAAAGGATTCTGAAGTGCTCAAAATTTCATGAGGCATACTCTAGTCGATAGACCCTTATTTTATTTGACCTTGTAGCGAAGATATTATCAATCGCTTCGAGTTCATCCCAGCGCGATTCATAATCTAATAACTTGACCGCTATGAAGTTAAACTCCAGCGAACTTCCCGCAGTCTCAAAACTAAATTGATTGGGTCGCCAATTGGGATCGGAATCGCAAAGAATTGCTAAACTAATCGGAGCTTGATGGAAATAGTCGAAAATCCGAATTACATAGGTAAACATCCGTTCCGGAAAGATAGTTTCGGGCTCTGCTTGAACTTCCAAGTGAATCAATAAAATCACTGATCCGCCCCCTTTTTGTAAGCTCTAACTAATTGATCCGCAAACCGTTTTCCAAGTTCTGAATCAGGGGTCAACTGCTGGAACTCTTTGTCTAAAAATTCAACGGGGCGAGTCTAATCAATTTGGTCAGAAATATGAGAGAACAGAAACTCTACTGCCTCTCGAAAATAAAGCCGTAAAATTCGCTTCCACGGCGAGTCTTGGTCTGCACGATCGTTTTTCTTTTTTGCCATTTCAGTGAATCTAAAGTGTTAGCGTCAACCTTGGGTAGCTTCATCGATCGTCGCACTAGAAGCCTTTCCAACGACAGCCCCTCGCGCTTCCTGGGTGAACTCCCGCAGCTCTTCACGGGTCGGAGGCACCTGACCTTCGCCGTCTCGGAGCCACAGTAAGAACTCAATATTTCCGGCTGGACCTGTAATCGGTGACCAGGTGAGTCCTTGATAACTCCAGCCCAGCTTAATGGCACAGTTAATCACATCATCAATGGTTTCGGCTTGGTCGTCGGTATTGCGCACCACGCCTTTTTTGCCAATGCGATCGCGCCCCACTTCAAACTGCGGCTTCACCAGTAAAACCATCTCTCTCGGTCCAATCACCAGTTTGGAAATCGCCTCCAACACCTTCACTAGCGAAATAAACGATACGTCCACTACGCCTAAATCTGGCAGCACGGCTCCTTCTGGGTAGAGTTCTTCGGGGGTCAGATGTCGGATATTCGTCCGTTCGCGAATGATGACTCGATCGTCGCTTTGAAGTTTCCAGGCGACTTGGCCGTAGCCAACATCGACGCCGTAGACTCGCGTTGCGCCTGACTGCAATAGGCAATCCGTAAAGCCCCCGGTGGAAATCCCGCCGTCGAGACAAATGCGATCGCTGACGTCAATCCCGAAGTGTTCTAATGCCTTCCACAATTTTTCCCCGCCCCGTGAGACAAACCGCGCCTTAGACTTCACTTCAATGTCTGCGGTCACATCAACTTGCGTACCCGCCTTGTCTACCATTTGTCGATTGACGCGCACTTCTCCAGCCTGAATCAAGCGCAAGGCTTGGGGACGAGATTCACAAAGGGCGCGATCGACTAGGAGAACATCGAGACGTTGTTTTGCCATGACGAGAAATGCGAACGCGCAAAAAAGAGTAGCCCTTAGCCTAGCGAACAATGGGGACATCTTGAAAATATGATGTGAGAACCGTCACTAACCATCTAACCAGCCAAACAATTCCCCCACCGTCAACTCAAATGCCTCAGCAAATTTTGGCACTGGAATCTGCGCAAACGGCTGTTCAAAAATAGCAACAGGGCGATCGGCAAAATAAACAAACACCGATCGCTCTTCAGGATCAATCAACCAGCCCATTTCAGTCCCGTTTTCAAGACAATGCAAAATATTACGAACCACTTTTGTTTGGCTTTGGTCCGGCGATAGGATTTCAACAGTCCAGTCCGGTGCTAGCTTAAAGGCGTTTGCAACACTCCCATCCGGATCCCGTGGAATGCGTTCCCATTTGAATATTGCCAAATCGGGTACGATGGAACGCTCACCAAACGTACAGCGCAATTCTGGATAAGCTCGGGCAATCCGTTTGAGTTTGAAAACCGCATTTACCGCTGAACCTAAATCCCCTTGAACCGTACTGTGTTTTCCTTGGGGCATGGGTTTCTGGGTGATTTGATTGTCAACGAATTCGCTGGCAGGTTTGGTCTCAGGCATGGCCAGAAATGCATCAAGGGTTAACGGTTTGAGCGGGGTTTGGACCATAAGATTTAGACCATAAAGTTAGGACTGGATCACCTGTTGCTAGTATATCGTGCTTATTCTTAAGCTATTTCCGTCAGCGCGATCGGGGGGTAAATGCGATCGCCGCTGCCGTCAAATAACAGCATCTGTTTCAAATCAAAGGCTAATGGCACAATTGAATCGATCGGGAGAACAGGGTCCAATGTTGCGATCGTGATGGTTAGTGCGACGGTTCCACCTGTGGCTGGAACGTTGACTTGTAGGGTTGTGCCGTCGGGTGATGCTTCGATGTGGGTGACGGTACCTCGGACGTGGGGCAGGGCAGTTTCGATGCGGATGGCGGTCGCTGGGATGCCAAACTCGAAGCGCATTCCGGATTGGAGTTGGTCTTTGATGGCGCGGCGAAGGGCGATTGGGGTGGGGATCATTTGATCGCCGATTTGGAAGCCGTCTCCAGTGTAGTTTACGCCGAAGATGTTCACTGGGGGATTGCTCAGAAGGGCGATCGATCGGGTTTGGGGGAGCATGGTTTTTGGGGGATTTGGGCTAATACACCATACAAAATTTTTGACATCGCGGCAGTTCCATAATGTTCTAGACACCGATCGCGGGCTTGTTGACCTTTTTGCTGGGCTAATTCCCAATGGCTGAAAATCTTTTCGATCATGTCGGCTATCTGCTGCGGCTGCTGCGGTTCGACGAGGTAGCCTGTGCCGCCGAGAATCTCTGGAATGTCGCCGACGGTGGTGGACAAAATGGGTTTGGCCATGGCCATGCCGTCGCTGAGTTTCAGGGGAAACTGGGCGATCGCCGTGAGTGAATTTCGCTGCGGAACGACGATGATGTGCGCGGCGGAGACGAGTTCTGGCATTTTCTCCACGGGTGACCGGGGGAGTTGGATGAGCCATTTCCCGTAGCGTTGCTTAAGGCGATCGTCGTAGTCATCGTACGGACTTCCGCCAATGATCACAAGCCGTAAGTCGTCTTGATTCAAAAGTTCTAAGGCATCCAATACATCTTCGACGCCTTTGTGCGGACGGGGTGCGCCGGGAAACATGAGGATGCGATATTGCGATAGCCCAAGGCGCGATCGGATGTCGTCGGGATTATAGAAACTGGGATCAAATAGCGTTGTTTCTTTTCCATTGGGCACGTACACGCCACCAAATCGTTTCTGTAAAAAATTCGTGTCCACCGTAAGCGCATTCACCGATGAAACCCATCGTTCTAACCATTTCACATATAGCGGATGATCGATGTCGCGCAACTGTCCGTCAGACTTGAAGAGGTCCCGGTATCGCTGCTTGAGGCTCACCGGGGCATATTGCCAATCGTCGCCGCCGCACCAGCTCATCTCCCAATCATCCATGTCGAGCAACAGCGGTTTGCGCGTTTGCCAGCGGCGCAACAGTCCGATGCCGAAGCTGGTCGGTTTGGGTTTGACGGCGTAGATAATATCGCCTGTGATCAAGGCCATGAGTTTAGGCACATCCCAGAGCAATCCCGGAAGCCGACGTCCGGGAAGCGATCGCACTACAATGCCGCCCGGTGGCTCTGCGTACAGCGCCGTCCTAAATTGAAATCCCACCACCTCAATGTCGTGTCCCATTTGCTTCAGGACTAGCCCGAGGAGGTAGGCCCGGACGGTGCCGCCGCTGGAGAGGTCGCTGACGAGGAGAGAGATTTTAAGGGCGTTAGGCACGGGGTTTAACAGGGGCTTTAAGGGGCTTCGATGCGGATCCGATCGAGTTTGATGTCGTCCAGCACTTTGATAATGCGTTGACGTTCTTCAACGCTGAGGGTCTGCCCAGAAAGAATAGCGCTGGTGATTTGCACATAGGTATCGCGAGGGATGATTCGCGATCGCTGAATGCGTTCTAATTGTTGGGAAATCGATAGTCGATTTCGGTCTTGAAAACGTCCCATAGCCTAAAATGCCCAGTAATAATAAAAAATAGTTGTTAGGATGAAAATTATGACCCATTCCTCTCTAAACTCTGTCCGAAATGTACTGCAAGTCTACTGTCTGCCCGCACTTTCAGATAATTATATTTTTGTTTTGGTAGACTGGATTGCCCGATCGGTGGCGGTGGTGGATGCGGGAGAGCCGTTTCCGGTGCTGGAGTTTCTCCGATCGTATGATCTGAAGCTATCGATGATTTTAAATACGCACTTCGATGGAGATCATGTTGGGGCGAATCGGGATTTGTTGCGGGAATTTCCAGGAATTCCGGTGTATGGCAGCGAAATCGATCGCGGGAAGATTCCAGGGCAGACGGTGTTTCTTCAGGAGGGCGATCGGGTAATGGTGGGGTCGGCGGTCGGGGAGGTTCTGTCGGTGCCCGGTCATCGGCTTGGACATCTGGCGTACTACTTTCCGGAGACGGCGGATTTGTTTTGTGGGGATGTGTTGTTTTCGGCGGGATCGGGCCGAATTAAGGATGGCACCCCTGCGATGATGCAGCAGTCCCTCGCGAAACTTCGACGGCTCCCGCCGGATACGAAGATTTGGTGCGCCCACGAGTACACGCTTGAAAATCTCAAGTTTGCGCTGACGATCGAACCGGAGAATCTAGCGCTGCATACCCGAATCCAGGAGGTGACGGCGCTGCGATCGCAGGATCAGTCCACGATCCCGAGTACGATCGGTTTTGAGACCTTAACAAATCCGTTTTTACGATGGGATATTGCAGCTATTCGATCGCGATTAGGAACCTCTACTGATGTGGAGACGTACAGCGAAATTCGATCGCGTAAGAATCAATTTTGAGCGTTCTATTTCTTCCCAACTTGTCACCTCGTCAGAGTGGGGATAGCTGGCTTTGGTTTTAGGCTAGGGATTCTATCCATTCAAAAATGCGATTCCATGCCCACCATCGATCGCGATCGCCATAGTAGTGCTGGCACGTTTTACTACTGATATAACCAACATGACCACCATATTGGGTCACCATTAGTTTTATTGCAGGATTGTCTTGAGCAATTTTTTCTAGGTCTGGAATAATAGCTGGATCAAACATCGGATCGTCCGCCGCATAAAGAACAAACGTTGGCTTTTGCAAACGCGGCATGAAATAGAGCGGACAACTTGCTTCGTAATACTCGTGTACAGAGCTAAAGCCTAATTTTTCAATTGTTAATTCGTGATCAAATCCCCAAATGCTGTTAGCTCGTCCCACAGCATCGCGATCGATCGCTTCAGGATGCATCTTTGCTAGGTCGCGTCCTAGCTTCTTTAATTCACGAGCGATCGCCTTCTCGAGAAATTTACCTAGGTCATCTTTGACTAAATAAGTAAGCGATCGATTGGAGTCAACACTAGGACAAATGACTGCCCCACCTGCAATATCAGCAGATGTAATTTCTAAATCGCTTCCCCAATCCGCGATCGATTCTCCTGCTTTTATTCCCCACAAAGCTAATTGCCCACCGAGGGAATAGCCCATTAACCAAAAAGGTGCTGGACATCCCAATTGTTTAGCAGTGTTGGCGATCCGAATAAAATCTTCGCCTTCGTACAGTCCATCGGAGGTCAGCGCGGGTGAAAGTTCAGCCGTTTTACCATGTGCCCGCCAATCAAATAAAACGATGGCGTATCCTTTTGCGATCGCCTTACGTCCTAGAATTTTGAGAAACCATTGATTATCTAAATCCCCTGTAATTCCGTAGGTTCCGACAATGGTTCCTGTGGCATTTTTGGGAATTGCATATTTACCAAAAATAGGCACACCATTCGCACCTGTAAAAATATGCTCTTGATAAATGGGTTCAGGCTCAACGGTGAAATTCTCCCATTTTCGACTCACCCGCAAAGCGGTATGGAGGGTCATTAGTAACCCATTAGTAAGATGCCAAGGTGGTGTATAAAGCATACCGATCGCAATAAATTTCTATGAGTTTCACTTCCGAAGAAGTACGCGACCTAGAAGCCACACCCAAATCATAGCAAGGATTTCAACGATCGATCGCGAGGGTTCCTAATTTTGATTCACCTAAAAACCTCTGAATCACTCCAAAGACCTTGAAACTCACTGAAATGATGGTCTAGCTTTCATAGATCTGTTTCGATCGGGGCTAAAATCCAAGCCGGACGGGTTGAATAAAGTTTGTACTTGCACGGACGTAGCATTGAGTGGTTGGGCTATTGGTGTTCTGTACTTTCAACCAAGGTTTACCATTTCCATCTAAAACAATTCCATTGCCCATTCCTGTACTCATTAGAGATCTCGCATTTAGTTGTTCACCTCCGTTTGAAGTAAAGGAATACACAATACTATTACTAGTACCGGGACCTGAACGACAATTGACAGGGGCGATCGTCTAAGTTGAAGGTGAGGGGATACTCTAGGACCGACATAGGGTGTTACTCCGTGCGGGTTAGTTTTAAATGTATTGTAATCGATCGTCTTCTGCTACGGTTCTTACACCGTCGGGAAACTCCCTCAACTCGCGGAATCTGTGATTAGATATCCTTGATTTTGGTTTTGCGTTCGAGAATTTCTTTTAACACTAATGTTACAACAGCTAGAAGTGCTAGCAGCACAGCCGCAGAATAAGCTGACTCGGTTGCATACTGCTTGTAAGCATCTTCCACAAATAAGGGTAGGCTTTGAGTCTGCTCACTAATATTACCGGAAACGACAGATACTGCCCCAAACTCACCCATGGCACGAGCATTCGTCAAAATTAAGCCGTAGAGCAAGCCCCAACGAATATTCGGTAAAGTGACTCTCCAAAAGATTTGCCAATCATTTGCTCCCAGCGTTTTTGCCGCTTCTTCCTGATCGGCTCCTGCTTCTTCCAGTACAGGAATCACTTCACGGGCAATAAAGGGCATACTCACAAAAATTGTCGCCAGCACCATACCGGGAAAAGCAAAAATGATTTTGATATTGGCCCATTCAAGTAATCCCCCGAACCAGCCATTTCGCCCATAGAGCAGGACTAACATCAACCCCGCCACAACAGGTGAAATCGAAAAAGGCAAGTCAAGTATACTTAGCAAAAATGCTCGCCCCGGAAACTTGTTGCGGGCGATCGCCCAAGCCGCACACAAACCAAACACGGTATTCAAAGGCACAGCAATTAGTGCAAGCAGAATAGTGAGCTTAGCTGCATTCAAAAATGCGGGAGTGGTTAAGTTTGCAAAAAATGGCCCAACCCCTTTGCTGAAGGCTTGACTAAATACATTTACCGTCGGGATATACAAAACCAGGCTAATGTAAACAACTGTGATGCCGATGAATAAAGTAGGGACCCAACTCTTTCGCGCCGATCGTTTTAGACCTGAGGGGCGTTCTGTTGTGAGTGGACGTTTAAGATTAGTTTCCATGTGATGTTTAATTTCCTAGTGCTTCCAGATAATTGGCCCAATTCCTTACTAAAACTAGCTGTAACGTCGCCCCCAAGCTTGTAAAAGATTAATTGCCAGCAAAATGGTGAGCGAAATTAGCAACAAAACAACGCCAATGACCGTTGCGCCCGAATAGTCATATTGTTCTAATCGTTGGAAAATCAACACGGGGGCAATTAAATCTTTAAAGGGCGTATTAGAAGCGATGACCACCGTTGAACCATATTCCCCAACGGCACGGGAAAATCCAAGAGCGACGCCCGTCAAAATCGACGGAAGCAACGGCGGTAAAATCACATGCCAGAAGGTTTGCCATGGTGATGCACCCAAACACCAAGCGGCTTCTTCAATTTCGGTTTCCAACTCCTGCAAAACGGGCTGTACCGTACGCACAACAAAGGGCAAGGAAATAAAAACCATTGCAATTCCTACGCCAAATCGAGTAAACGCCAATTTGATTCCAAATGGCGCGAACAGCGATCCGATCCAGCCATTGTCGCTGTATACGGTTGCTAGGGTTAAGCCAGCGACCGAGGTAGGCAAAGCAAAGGGTAAGTCTACGGAGGCTTCGACGATGCGCTTGAGGGGAAAGTCATACCGCACTAATGTCCAAGCAATTAATGTACCAAATAGACCATTCAAGAGTGCCGCTATTAAGGCAGTTGTAAACGTAACATCGTATGCTGATAGGGCGATCGGACTCGTGGCAATCCGCCAAAAGTCTGCTGGGTTTTCCTTCGCTGCTTTGAGAAACATTGCAGATACGGGCAAAATTAGCATAAAGCTAAGATAGCCGATCGTAATTCGCCAAGGCCAAGAAAGACCGCTAATCCATTGCCAGAATTGTTGCCAAATGGGAACTGTCCGTGGAGCCGAAGAAGGAGTCATGGGAATTTACTAGTACGTCAGGTGAACAATCCGTGAAAAGTCTATTTGAGCAAAAAGCTGCCTACATTGAATATTATCAAGTAGGCAACTCAAGCTAGAAAAAACTATTTTTGGCCGATCGCCGCCTCAATTTTATCAAATGACCCACCCTCCTCAAAGACTTTCTGGGCATCTTTCCAGCCACCATACTCACTTATTTTTGCAAGCTGTTTTACAGGGGAAAATTGTTTGGCAATCTCTGGCTCTTTGGCGACATCACCTAGGGGACGGAAACCCACTTTGGCAAACTCACGCTGTGCTTCTGGTGTGAACAAGAACTTAACGAACGCTTCGGCTGCTTCCTTATTGCCGTGTTTCTCCACATTCTTATCGACCACTGCCACTGGCGTATCGATCGAAATATTGATTTCTGGAACTACAAAGTCAAGTTTCTCCCCCTTTTGCTTGGCCAAAATCACTTCGTTTTCGTAGTTCACTAGCGCATCCCCTTGACCTTGCTTAGCAAAGGCATCGGTTGATTCTCTGCCATCTTTGGCTAGGACTACGACATTTTTAAATGCCTTAGTAACAAATTCGTTTGCCTTTGCGTCATCACCGCCCGTTTTCTTAGCATAATTCCACAGGGCGTAGTAGTTCCAGCGGGCACCCCCGGAGGTTTTGGGGTTTGCCGTAACCCACTTTATACCATCCCGCCCTAAGTCAGCAAAGGTTTTGATGCCTTTGGGATTGCCTTCACGGGTAATAATTGCTGCGACGGTTTCACCCACAATGCCGTTATTTGGGGTGCGCGTTGTCCAATCCTCTTTAATCAACCCCGCCTTGACGAGTTTATTCATATCGGCCCCGACCGCCAAATGAACGACATCGGCCTCTAATCCATCAATTACGGCACGAGTTTGGGTGCCGGAACCCCCATAGCTTTGCTTGAAGGTAATCTTCTGGCCTCCGTGATCCTTCTTCCACTGCTCAACAAACTTAGGAATGACCGCATCATGAGCCGCTTTGGGCACAGCATAGCCAACTAGGGTAAGTTCGATATCTTTACTACTAGAACTGCTGCTAGTACCGCCGGACGGACTACTTGTATTTCCACCACAGGCAGCGATCGAGAGAGTTAAGACTAGGCTAATTAATCCCAATGCCAGTGATCGCCGATTTGCACTGAACGATCGACTGGGTAAAAAAACGCTCAAACGCCTGACGGACTGATGTAAACTCATGCGAAATACTCCTGGCAAGTTTTAATCTATGGTAGGTTGATCGGGATATCACATTTACTGTGCTAACCATCCTACTAAGGTCAGACCAAAAAAGCAACAATAAATCTCCTTAATCCCGACCGGAATACCGTAGATTAAATATAGGTGTTCTAAATTATTCAAAATTTTAGGATTGCAAACTAAAATTCCGTAGTGAAATATTAGGAGCTTGCCACGGCTAATCTGGGTTCAGGCTTTGTTGTCGGTAAGGGGTTGTGTTGCGATGAGGGCAACCCGATCGTTGGCATTGGTTGATTTCCAACAATCGACTACTGTTAGATCTTCATCGATCAAGCCAAACGTCACTGCCCATGACTCCGATTGTTTTTGTAATTCTTCTTGATGGATGTTTCAATCGCTGGGTCAAATGTTAAGGCGAGCATATGTGCTGATATTGACCTCGTTTAGAAGTCAACGATTTCTACCATTTATTGTAGAAAGACCCTAGAAACAGCTTTCATTGTGAAATCAAAACATTAGGCTATCCGAGAGCAGCATTATTCGTGTTTTGCATGGCGCTGGTCTCGTTCAATATCTTATCGACGTTGAAAGCGGCGTTAAAGGTTGTACATGGCATCGACAAAATTGAGGCAGGACTATCCGATTACTACTCGGTAGAAGAAGTCTAGGGAACGTTTCGAGGCATGATGATTGCGCTGCCCGCAGCATTATGGAGTCCATTTATTCAGATGAATCCGGCTCAATTCGCACTTACAGGGCAGGATGGGGCTGCGTTAGTGACTCTAAAACGCTTATTGGAGAAAAAAGGGGGGAAAGAAATCATTGTCTTGACATAGTACAAATGCTCATCTTAACGAGGGTAGTCCATAACTCGTACAGCGGTAGTCTAATGCAAGCTCAGATCTTACTTAAGTAGGAAGCGATCGGTATGGGATAATAAAGAGCGCGATTGACCAAAGCGATCGCTCTGTCCATCCCTAAAATCAAAAACTGCTGTGGTCATGACTCCTGAAGCCCCAACCCAACTGCGCCGCCGTGCCATTTTTCCCTTCACCGCGATCGTAGGTCAGGAAGAAATGAAGCTCGCACTTATCCTTAACATTATCGATCCGAAAATTGGCGGAGTGATGATTATGGGCGATCGGGGAACCGGGAAATCCACCACGATTCGTGCCCTCGCGGATCTTCTGCCCGAAATTGAGGTGGTCGATGGCGATCCCTATAACAGTCATCCCAGCGACCCTGAGATTATGGGTGACGACGTGCGGCTTTTGTTAGAGCAAGGTAAATCCGTGCCGATCGCCAAGAAAAAAATCCAAATGGTGGACCTTCCCCTCGGCGCAACTGAAGATCGCGTTTGTGGCACGATCGATATTGAAAAAGCGCTTTCTGAGGGGATTAAAGCCTTTGAACCGGGGTTGCTGGCTAAGGCCAATCGCGGGATTCTGTACGTCGATGAAGTGAATCTGCTGGACGATCATCTAGTAGACGTGTTGCTCGATTCGGCTGCGTCCGGTTGGAATACCGTGGAGCGCGAAGGGATTTCCATTCGGCACCCCGCACGGTTTGTCTTGGTTGGATCGGGGAACCCAGAAGAAGGTGAATTGCGGCCTCAACTGCTCGATCGTTTTGGGATGCACGCCGAAATTCGCACGGTCAAAGATCCTGAAATGCGCGTCCAAATTGTGGAGCAACGCACTGAATTTGATGCCAATTCACATGCTTTTTTGGTCCAGTTTCAACCCGAGCAAGATGGACTGCAAGCCAAAATTGTCGCTGCGCAAGAACGACTCAAAGGCATCAAAATCGACCACGATTTGCGAGTGAAAATCTCCCAGGTGTGTTCAGAGCTTGATGTGGATGGATTACGTGGGGACATTGTAACGAACCGCGCGGCCAAGGCACTTTCAGCCTACGAAGAACGAACCGAAGTGACTGTAGACGACATCCGCCGAGTTGCAACGCTGTGTTTGCGTCATCGCTTGCGGAAAGATCCCATGGAATCGATCGACTCTGGCAGCAAAGTCTCGAAGGTGTTCAATGACGTGTTTGGTGAACCGGAATAGCCGAGATTGGGATTAGCCTCTATTTTTAGGCCCATGTTAGACCGAGTAATCATTCGTCTAACATAGGCTTCTGGGTGTTTTGAAAGTCTTCCCACTAATATAGATAAGATCACCATATTCTGGACAAATATGACTTTTTTTCATCCCTCAATTTAAAGCTTTTTCGGCAATTGAAGCACGTATGAGCTGTTAAATAGAGAGGGGCTGGGGAGAGTGAAGATGCTGAATCCGACTTCACTTTGCGATTCCCAAGCTCTCGGCGAAGATCCATACGTCGATTCTTTTCTTCACTAGCCATCACTATTAATTACCGTACTTACCATCAATTTAGTATGTAGAACGTACCCGGCAATTCCAAACTCAAACACTATGACAACTAAAATACCGTAGATTCGTTCATCGTTTAGCAAGATAGAAGACCATGAGGCTGAAACTTGGAATTGTGGCGGGTTAGGTCATCGGTTTGCGAAAGACCAACACATGCTGTTGTGGTAAGACACGTTTGTTCTCTACCCATTCAAAGCCGATCGCAGAGAGTTCACCCCGAGCTTGAGTCTGAGTCATCTTATGGAGTGGCTTAATGGGAATCAAAGGATTTTCGCCTTTGTACTCTACCAATACGGCCTTTCCACCGGGTTTCAGAGCAGAAAAGATAGACTGCATCATCTCTCTGGGCTGTGAAAATTCGTGATAAGCATCGACCATAATGGCGTAGTCGAGGCTATTTTCAGGCAGATTGACCCGATCGAGTTGGCCCTGAAGTGTCTCAATGGTAGTTATTTTTTGGTCTGCTTGGTGCGATCGTAAGACGTCCAGCATCTCAGGTTGCAAATCCACTGCGTAGACTTTAGCGACCTTGGGTGCAATGCGTAGACTGAAGTATCCGGTTCCAGCGCCAATATCCGCCACTACATCCGTGGATTTGAATCTGAGAGCATCGATCGCTTTTGTAGGTCGTTCTTCCAGTTCGCGGGTGGACCTGTCGAGCCAGCCGGAGCCAGAGCTACCGATGACTTGGGCGATTTCGCGTCCCATGTAGCAGGTACCAATGCCAAAGGGGGAAGGGTTTGCGCAGGGTTTGTAAGTAGCAGTTTCGGGCGGGCGGGCGAAGGCGGGGGCGGTAGTGAAGAGAACTAGGGCGATCGTCCAAGCGATTGCGCGGGTCCAATATTTTTGCCAAGTCGATCGAAGATGCGTCATTTCGGTGCCTGGGGCCAGCGGGTAATTATTGTTATCATCGCATGACCGATGGAGGCTTTGGATAGGCGTTGAGGTTACAACTACGCCGATCGAGGAAACGGCTCGGTCACTTCGGCAAACCATACTGCTGTTTTGTTATAGATCTATGCCTTCATACAAATCAGCAATGACAATTGTGATTCCACAGCTCTTAAGGCTAATGCGATCGGTTTCGTCAGTATGAACTGTAAGCAACCATTGATTAGACGCTGTTTTTTGGTAATGTTCGACATAGGTTTTGGTTTGGTTTACAAGGACATAATCTTGGAAGTCAGGCATCGATCGGTATGCCACAAACTTTCCACCTCGGTCATAATCTTGAGTCGAAGTCGATAACACTTCAACGATCGCAATAGCATTCATAACAGTATCCGACCGTCCAGTTTGGAGAGGACAATCACATCCGGCTCATATCCTGTGTCATCCGAGACTTTAATGACGCATTCTTTCGGAACCGTATAGGGAAGACTCCGCTGCCGAATTTCCAGATTCAAATCTGCTGCCAAGTCACCTGCCAACACCGAATGTTTCCCTTTGGGTTTTGGCAAGTGGATTATGACTCCTCGACGTAACTCATAGCGAAATTCCGATCGGTCTGGATACCAAGCCACGAACTGATCAAATGTGATGGGCTTCGGTAAAACTTGCAAATCTGTTTTTTGGGGCGATCGGTCTGAAACTATTTCTCTAAATTTTAGGTTGAAATTGTCAGATTCATTTCTGCGGGATTAAAGAGTTGCCGTTTTGAGGCGTTGAGAAATTCGATGCTGATGGGTTCGTTGTTGTCGTTGTAGCTGACGATGACGCCACCGGGTTCAGAAATGGCGTCGCTGGGGGGCTGGTCAAGCATGATGAACATGAGAATGTCGGATTCGGCATCGTATTTGACTTTCATAGCGTTACTCCTGCCAGTAGCAGCTGATTTGGTTGGTCCAGTAGAGTGTGATGATTTTTTGGGTGTCGCCGAAGTCGGCGAAGACGATTCTTAGGAGACCGTTGCCTCGGATGGATTGAGCAATGAGGGCATTATCTTCGGTGATGATTTGTTGGGGGTTGGTTAGGATGGCTTCGATTTCTTCGCGGGTGATGTCCAGTTTTTGCTGCCATTGTTGTTGTCGCTCCTCGGCGTGTTTTGTCCATCTGATTTGCATGGTTGGGAGTGGATTGCTGTGGGATTTTCAGAGGTCGTCAGGTTATCCTGACGCGATCGAGAGATGAACTTCAATTTCTTCCTGTAATTTTCAGCAAGTGGAATACTTGATTTGATCGCTGAGTTCATGGTCTATCTGATGACCAAGCTCACCCGCCGAAAGCCAGAGCAAAGTCGAGGAGTAGCGCAGGCCATAGGCGATCGGGTGACGATGCTTGTTAAAAAAGAAGATAGATTCTAAAGTCACATCTGTTGAAACAAAAGCAACATCACTAGCAATTGTAATAGTTATGACAACCGCGTAGGGCTAGGCACCGAGGTCAGACGATGGAAGTGGACAGACTTCCATCGCTTGAATCAAGCCATGCTCAATGGTGAAACGGTGACCAACGTGCTCATCAACAAGCACGGCTCCGCCCAGATCGCGTACGACCTGATGCTGGATGTTGTTAGCGTGTGTCTTTCTAAAGCACTAGTGGTTTTATAATTGAAGCATGCAAAAGCTCACGATTACCCGACCTGATGACTGGCATCTCCATCTACGCGACGGCGCGGCATTGAAAGCGGTTCTGCCGCATACGGTGCGCCAGTTTGCCCGCGCGATTATTATGCCAAATTTAAAGCCTCCAGTACGTTCGGTCACTGATGCAGTAGCCTACCGCGATCGCATTCTTGCAGCAGTTCCAGAGGGTCAACAATTCGAGCCACTGATGACGCTCTACCTCACCGACAACACCAGCCCCGAAGAAATCATCGCGGCGAAAGCCTCTCAGTTTGTTAAAGCGGTCAAGTACTATCCAGCCGGGGCAACGACCAATTCAGATCTTGGGGTGACGGACATTCGCAAGTGCGATCGCGTCTTTGAAGCAATGCAGCAGGTAGACCTACCTTTACTTCTGCACGGCGAAGTGACCGATCACAATGTTGATATGTTCGATCGCGAGAAGGTGTTTATCGAGCGACATTTGATCCCTCTCAAGCAACGATTTCCTAACCTGCGCGTAGTCCTTGAGCACATTACAACCTCAGACGCGGTGCAGTATGTTCTATCTGCAAATAACATTGCGGCAACCATCACGCCACAGCATTTGCTATTCAACCGCAATAGCCTGTTCCAGGGTGGCATTTCCCCCCATTTTTACTGCCTGCCCATTTTGAAACGAGAGGAGCATCGATCAGCCCTTTTGCGAGCAGCAACCTCCGGTAGTCCTAAGTTTTTTCTAGGCACTGATAGCGCCCCCCATCCTCGGGATAGCAAAGAAAGTTCTTGTGGTTGTGCAGGCTGCTATTCGGCTCTGCATGCGATGGAGCTGTATGCAGAAGCGTTTGAGAGTGTCGATGCCCTCGATAAACTTGAAGCTTTCGCCAGCTTCTATGGTCCAGATTTCTATCAACTTCCACGCAATACTGAACACATTACGTTGACCAAAACGACTTGGCGTGTTCCCGATGAAATTCCATTTACGGAATCGGCACTTGTGCCCTTGCGGGCAGGTCAAGAAATGACTTGGCATATGGCTTGACCCCAGCAATGGCGTAAAAAGAACTATTTTAGAGCAAGCTAACGTTGCCCATCACCCGCGACTACCTTGTACTCCCATCGATAACCTCTCAGCGGTCGGCGTGCATGGGCATTGTTAGACTGCGAAACTGGTTACATCCGTATACCTTCGACAACGCTGACAATGCCTTGGGTGGGTACAATTTTGGTCATGTTAAATCCAGATTTAGCAAATAGAATACGGAATTCCTCAGATGTGCGTTCCTTGCCACCAGGACACATCACTAACATATTGACATCCAGAAACTTTCCTATAAAGGGATCGTTGCCAGGAGGAATTACTTGCTCCACAACCAGAACTCTGCCGTTGTCTGCCATTGCCCGATGGCATTGTTTTAGAATGGCTACTGCCCGTTCATCGTCCCAGTCATGAATAATATGTTTGAGAATATACGCGTCAGCTCCACCAGGAACGGATTCAAAAAAGCTGCCGCTCACCAACTGACAGCGATCGCTCACTCCACTGGTTGCCATGTGAGCCTTTGCCCGCTCAATCACATCTGGAACGTCAAACAAAATCCCACTCATACTGGGATTGGCTTGCAGGATAGAAGTCAGCAGACTACCATGACCGCCTGCCACATCCACCAGAGTACGAATAGATGAAAAGTCATAATCCGAACTCACGGCTGCATTTTCAATGCTAGAAAAACTAGTCATTGCCCGATCAAAAATGTCAGCGGGTTCAGGATTCTGAGCATAATATTCAAACACATTCATGCCAAAGAGTTGTTCAAATCCGCTGTCGCCAGTCTTGACGGTATGCAAAATGTTGCCCCAACTGCCATAGTGCTCGCGATCGCCCATCATGATCGACAAATCTTGCAATGAACTGGGAGTATCACTCTGGAGGAAAGCTGACAATGGTGTCATGGCAAATTTCCCCACTGACGTTTCGGCAAAGATTCCTACACTGGCCAGTGCCCGCAACACGCGATAGAGAGACTGCTCATTTGTGCTGGTTGCCATTGCCAGTTCTTGGTAACTCTTTTCGCCATTAGCTAAATGATCAGCAATTTCAAGTTTGGCCGCTGCGTAAATAGATTGCGACACCCAGTAGCCCATGATCATCTGCATCATGATCATTTGGGGTGGAGGCGATTCAATAACCTGTGACGACGTAGTAGTTTCGAGTTGAGACGATGCTTTCATAGTTTTGTATTTCAAACTTGTGTACAAGGGTACTTTAGATCCTCCATGACAAATGTACAAAGACTCAATAAATTTCTTAAAACCCTGCTTGTCTTGTCAGGCTAACAATTATATAAATGGATAACTTTCTGCTTAAGTACCCAAGACCGGATCTTAGACTGAATATTTTCCGCACAAATCTGACTTTTAGGATCTTAGACCGACAGATTATCTACCTAAGTACCTAAATTTGGATTTTATACCGACAAAATCAGCATATCCCAGGACAAAGAATTTCGCTAGTCTGCCTAAGATGCCAAAAGTAGGAACTAGACTGACTTGCAAATAGATATGGATCTGAAGGCTTAAAAACGATCGACCTTCTTCCTAGGCTTTTCGATCGCCACCGTCATCCCAAAAGCCGTCATCCCAAAATCTGTCTCACACTTTTCCGGACCGGGTAGACTAGTTTAGAGTTCAACCTTAAATGTCAGGGAGTATTAAAATTCCTACCGTCGCACAGCTAAAAACTTGCTTTGATCTGTGTCAACGACTAACGTTGATGTATCGATCGCTCTCGATCGTCTGCTTTGATGAGAAATCCCGATCGATTTTTATCTTGGCAGGTGATGAAACCGAAATACTGATTTATCCCGATGGTCAATGGAGATTTCAAAAATGACGCCTGAATTTGAATCCATGAATCGTTCTTCGCTCAAAAGCTATCTCCTAGAGCATCGAACCGACTCCGCCGCCATGAGCGCCTACATCCAGCGCATCGCTCACGAACCCAACTGGGTCATCTGCCCCGCCCTCGACTCACCCGAAGATCTCGATAACTATCCCGAATTTCTCGCCAAAGTGCAACGCGAAATCTCATAGGACTCCTCACCTTATGTCATCGAACCTAGACAGTCTCCTGCGTCAGATGGACAGCCCCGAACTTAAGGACCGAAAATTGGCGCTGGCATCGCTTCGGGATGTAGATGCAGATTTGGCCTTACCTATCATCAAGAAGGGATTACAGGATGCTAATCAGCAGGTGCGATCGATGGCGATTTTTGCATTAGGCATGAAGAAGACCGATGAAACCCTGGATATTTTGCTGGATTTACTCCGAAACGAACCCGACTATGGGGTTCGAGCCGATGCCGCTGGAGCACTGGGCTACCTTGAAGATATTCGAGCACTTGAACCCTTGACGCGCGCATTTTATGACGATGCCGATTGGCTGGTTCGGTTTAGTGCCGCCGTGTCGCTCGGAAACCTAAAAGACCCACGGGCTAAAAATACGCTGATTCAAGCTTTAGACAGCAAAGAAGTCGTTATCCAACAAGCCGCGATCGCCGCCCTAGGTGAAATTGGAGCCATGGATGCTGTTGATAAAATATTGAACTTCATCACCTCCGAGGACTGGCTCGTTCGTCAACGCCTAGCCGAAGCCTTAGGAAACCTAGACTGCGAAAAAAGTCGATCGGCCCTGCGATATCTAGCCAAAGACCCGCATTCCAACGTCTCCGAAGCGGCCAGAATTACTCTCAATCGGCTCGGATAACGGCCTAAAGCTTAAACAAAAAAGCGATCGATTCCTTATAGAAGAGCAATCGATCGCTTTTGACAAGAACATAGCCTGACGGGTTAACCCGCTCTCAACGGACGAATCCAGCCACGCAGGAAGTAGTATAGCGACGTCATCGCCTCACTAATGACCTTCGTACTTAACTGCAACGAATCCACATTCGGCATCAAATCCGACACCATGAAATTTCGTTCGATCAAATCCGCATTCTTAGCCCGGTTTGCAAGGGACGCCGCTGGCGGAATGGTGTAGAAGTCCGTCGGGCGCGAAATAATCGTCACCCCTTGACCATCAGGCGCAATTTCCCGCGCAAACGTCAGTGCTGTCCGGCTAGCTTCAATGGCCGACGTCACCACCATAATTTGGTTGCCGTAACGAATATTACGGGTCTCCAAAATCTTACGAACATTTTGCGCCGCCTCGATCACCGTCCGACTGTCATCATCTTGGATAATCGCCGTTCCCGGAATTCCAAACTGTGACTGAAGCAGCCTGCTAATATCCGCCGCCTCGGAGATATTTTCCTTTTTCTCGTCTTTTTTCTCCACCCGATCGATCCGTCTTCCAGCACTAATAATCAGCACTGGATTATTACCCCTTTCTGAATTAAAAAGCTGAGCCGCTTCTAAAATCCGATCGCCCTGTTCCGTCAATTGAAGCGGCAAATTCGTCAACATGCTGAACTTACTCTCCGAAATTGGCTCCGGGGGAGGCAAAATGCCATTTCGATCGACCTTTTTTTCAGCAGGCGCAGCTTCGGTTCGAGGACGCAGTTTTAACCGCGTCGTATTTTGGCCCATTAAGACAATGACACGCTGGGCACCATTATTGAGCGGCGGGGCTTCTTGCATAATTTGCACCGCTTCCATTTCCGTTCGCTGGGCTAGGAAGTTAGAGACGATCGGCAAACTGAAAATAAGTAGCGACGCCACCCCAATGCGCAACACCACCTTGTTGAACTTGCCCCCACTTTCCACATCACGCCATACGACGCAAAGCAAAATAATAACCAGTCCAAAAGGATTGAGAATCACCGATAGGATTTGCCAAACATCGCCCAATAAGCCCGTTTCTGGCGCACCCTTAAAAAAGGTCAGTGCCGTCACAGCAACTAGAAGCGCTATAACAAGACCACCTAGGAAAACTCTCGGTAAAGCTTTAAACAACACAAATCGAGCTGCAAGCCCCACTAAAACCCAGAGGAGAACTTGAGTCAATAATAAAAAAACGTCAGTAACCAATAAAACCATTCGGCCATTCCCTTCAGTTGCTGTGAAAACCTCGTTTTAGACCTGTGCCATTTTCCGGTAAGACACACCCTTGATTTAGCCGTTTCAGCTGTGACGACATAATCCGGAGACTGGATTGTACTCAAAAAATTTACACTTGCAGAAGTTTTCTGACACAGCACCTGTTCGAGCCTGCCCGGTCAATGTGCAGGATTGATAAATGTTTATCACAAATTAATTTCGATCGCAGCGCCTCGAACATGAAGACTTGAACACAAGAAATTCTCTACCCCAAGGAGTTCTTAAAAGGGGTGCTATGAATTAAGGACTCAAGGACCATCCAGCAAAGACTATTCAGCAAATGGGAGTCAAAACCACATGCAAAAAGCAAAAATTCTCGTCACAGGCGGAGCAGGTTACATCGGATCCCACACTGTATTGGCTCTCAAAGACGCGGGCTACGACGTGGTGGTGCTCGACAACCTCGTCTATGGCCATTCGGATCTCGTAGAATCTGTCCTCAAGGTCGAACTTGTTGTGGGCGATACCAACGATCGCGCCTTCCTCGATCGGTTGTTCGAGATCCATCAGTTCGATGCCGTGATGCACTTTGCAGCCTATGCCTACGTCGGTGAATCCGTAACTGCACCAGACAAGTACTATCGCAACAACGTCGTTGGAACTCTAACGCTGCTCGAAGCCATGAACCACGCAGGAATAAAGAACTTTGTCTTCTCCTCCACTTGCGCTACTTACGGCGTCCCGACGATCGTCCCGATTCCCGAAGACCATCCCCAAAACCCAATCAATCCCTACGGAGCGACCAAGCTGATGGTCGAGCGGATTTTGGCCGACTTTGATCCGGCCTATGGGATTCGATCGGTGGCCTTCCGCTACTTCAACGCCGCCGGAGCCGATCCCCAAGGTCGCTTAGGCGAAGACCATCAGCCTGAAACGCACTTAATCCCGCTGGTCCTCTTCACGGCCCTAGGTCAGCAAGAGTCTGTCTCAATTTTAGGAGCCGACTACGACACGCCGGATGGCACCTGCGTTCGGGATTATATTCACGTGATGGATTTGGCGGCGGCTCATCTCCTAGGGCTGGAATATTTGCTCCAAGGTGGGAAGAGCGATCGCTTCAACTTAGGCAACGGCAGCGGCTTCTCTGTCAAAGAAGTCATCGAGACCGCACGTATCGTCACCGGACGGGAGATTAAAGCTGAGGAAAAACCTCGGCGCGCAGGCGATCCACCCGCTCTGGTGGGCAGCGGCGATCGGGCCAGACAAATCCTCGGCTGGGATCCTCAGTACGCGGACCTCACGGCTATCTTGACCCATGCCTGGACATGGCATTTAAAGCGTCACGGGGGCAAAGCTTAGACCCGAGACTCAGCGCACGCACAATTTAAAAGCAGCAATTCTAAATTCAGGGCGGGTGGCGACTAAAGTTGTGCGCCCATGTAGGGAACCGCTTTAAAACCCATGATTTGAGCTGAACCTACAGAAGCGCATAAGATTAAGCCTTGCGGTTCTAAAACCCTCTAAGATTGAAGCAAGTTTTACATCAATGAGAGATTACCGGAATGGCCTAATCTCTCATTGAGCTAAGGTTTTCTTCAACCTGTTGCCCTCGTCATCTGCTAGTCCTATGATCAAAGCCACTTTTTCTGCAACTCCACCCGCCGATAGCTCCCCAAACCTCTATAACCCCGCCCCTCAGAAGCCCACTCTAGAATCGGTGGTCCTGCAAATTGGCGATGCGGTTTTGGCCAGTACGGATACCGTAGACTGCGTAGCAGAACGCCTCAATGAGCTAACGCAGCAGGTCCAGCAGCAGGGCTATCAGATTTTTGCCCTCAGTGAAGAGGTCCAAACCCTGACCACGCTTCACACCAAGACCCTGGAACGGCTAGAGGCGATCGTCATTCGATTGGAACACGCAGGACTTGCATCATGACGATCGCCCCATTCTCCCAAACCGCAGCGTCCTCTTCTTTTGCAGCCTCTCAACAGGTGATGGAAACCTGGCGATCGCGGCTTACCGAAACGTTGCCTCAAGCGGTGTCGCACCACAGTGCAATTTTGCAGTGGCTGATCGGAGACAAGGCCGATCGCCTAGATGAACTCGAACAAGGCCAGCTCAAGATCGCCCAAAACGCCATGGATTATCGCTTTCGCATTCTGGTCGATCGCTATTTAAATATCCCGCCCGAACGCGCCTACCGGAACTTAATCCAGCGCCTCAGTGGATTGTTCTTAATCCGTAGCAAAATCAAAACTTGGATTGCCCTGTCCCGCGATCGCGCCCGATCGGTGGTAGATGTTCTGCAAGAGGTGATCCAGGAACTCATGCAGCAAGATTCCTATCTCCAGCAGCAAACCGCCTGGATCGGCCAATGCACAGGCGATCGACGGTTGCGCAACGCTCTAATGCTGGCGACGACCGAAGAGTATTGCCTGCGTCCGATTCGGAACCAGCCGCTGCTGATGTATCGCTTTGTCAATTATTTGCGGCGGTCCCAGCGTGCGGGTATGACCCAGGTTCCCACCGCTGACTTTATTCGTCTAGTCTCTGAAGAAATCGGTTCGGGGGACGAGTCCGAGGGCACCGTCAGCCTGCTTGACACCAGTGCCGTAGCCTATCACGAAGCCAACCAAGCTCACGAAGAGCAACAAGAAGCCCGTACCGCTGTCGTCGAAAACCTCGCCCTCTACCTCACCGATAAAGTCGGCAGCGACGCCGTTCGGTGGCTCCAGCTCTACCTTCAAGGCAAAACTCAAGAAGCGATCGCCCTAGATATGAACCTGCCGATCAAGCAAATTTACCGTCTCCGCGAAAAAGTCGGCTACCACGCCATCAAAGTCTTTGCAGCTAAACGGAGTCCCGAGCTGGTGGCTGAATGGCTGAAGAGTTGACGAAATTTGACCTAAATGTGCATTAAAACTAAATTAACATGTTGGAGAAGATTTGATTTAAGATTTCTAGGGTTCGGGTTGGGCGATCGGCGTCTCTTGGATCTAGAGGGTCTCGTTAGGCTTGTCTATGGGATAGATTGACCTCATGGTGTGTTGCGTGGCTTTAGGAGAGTGAAACGGTGAATACTTCAGCAGAAGACAAGCTTAAAGAAATTGCGCGACAGTTAGTTGCGGCTCGCGAGGCCCAAGGAATGCCGATTGAAGAGGTGGCCACCAAGACCTTCATCCCTATCCGAATCCTCAAGGCTCTCGAAGCGGCTGAGACCTTTAAGCTCCCAGAACCCATCTTTGTCCAGGGTTTCATCAAGCGCTATGCCAAGCTGGTGGGACTTGATGGTGACGCCCTCGCCAAAGAAATTCCCCTCGATCAAACGCCGATCGCCGTCAACATTGTTAAAGAACCTGCGGCCCGTGCGCTTGTTCCACCCATCAACAAGCGCGTTTCTCTTGATGAACCCACCGCTGAGCGCCCCCACAAATCAATCTTTTCAAAAATCGCGCCACCAGACGATCGCAGTACGCCCCCAGAACCCTTCGATCGTCCCGCTTGGTTGATCCCGGCGCTGGCTGGGTTGGTGGGCTTTGGGGTTATCGTAGGTGCGATCGCTCTGATAACGAACCGTCCGCAGCCCGTTACTACGGCACCTAGCCCGTCTACCAGCCCAAAACCCAAGGCATCTATCAAGCCCAGTGCGATCGCGGTGCCGAGTGAGTCTCCTCGTGTTGAACCGAGTGCGATCGCTACTCCTAGCCCGTCACCTAGCCCTGTCGTAACGCCTAGTCCAACGGCGAACCTCACCACTGGCCCGGTCAACGTTATTCTGAACCTGAGCGACGATAGTTGGGTGGAAGTAAAGTCCGACGGGAAAGTGGTGTTTGAAGGCACGATGGCAAAGGGCAGCAGCCAAAACTGGTCGGCTCAGAAAGAAATTGAAGTGACGTCGGGGAATGCCGGAGCCGTTACCGTTTCCCAAAACCAAAAACCGGGCAAAGTGATGGGAAGTGCAGGAGATGTGAAGACCACGACGTTCTCGAGTAAATAGCGATGAAGGCGTCTAAATCCGATCATTATTTTTAAGGTAAGACCAAACCCCGTACAATAAATGTGATTTTGTGACCCTTCAACTTGTAAGACTGCCATGCCGCGCCGTAACGACCTTAAGAAGATCCTACTGATTGGCTCCGGTCCGATCGTCATCGGACAAGCCTGCGAGTTTGACTATTCTGGGACGCAAGCCTGTAAAGCACTGCGCGATGAAGGCTACGAAGTGGTGCTGGTGAACTCCAACCCCGCCACCATCATGACGGACCCTGAAACCGCCGATCGGACCTATATTGAGCCGCTTACCCCCGAACTCGTCGAGCAAATCATCGCTCAAGAACGCCCCGATGCATTGCTTCCTACTATGGGCGGCCAGACGGCGCTAAATCTGGCCGTGGCCTTAGCGAAAAACGGCACGCTCGATCGTTATAACGTGGAACTGATCGGCGCGAAGTTGCCTGCTATTGAAATGGCAGAAGATCGCAAATTGTTCAAAGAAGCCATGGAGCGCATCGGCGTGGGCGTTTGTCCGTCGGGCTTAGCGAATACGATCGACGAAGCCCGAGTCGTGAGCCGCGAGATCGGGTCGTTCCCGCTGATTATTCGACCCGGCTTCACCATGGGCGGATCCGGTGGCGGAATTGCCTACAACCAAGAAGAATTTGAAGCGATCGCCCAGACGGGACTCGACGCTAGCCCCACGTCGCAGATTCTGGTGGAAAAGTCGCTGATCGGCTGGAAGGAGTATGAACTCGAAGTCATGCGGGACTTGGCGGATAACGTCGTAATTATTTGCACCATTGAGAACTTCGATCCCATGGGCATTCACACGGGCGACTCCATTACGGTGGCCCCGGCGCAAACCCTTACGGATAAAGAATATCAACGCCTTCGGGATGCGTCGATCAAAATCATTCGCGAAATCGGCGTCGAAACAGGCGGCTCAAACATCCAGTTCTCCGTCAACCCGGACACGGGCGAAGTGGTCGTCATTGAGATGAATCCACGGGTGTCCCGGTCGTCGGCTCTTGCGTCCAAAGCCACAGGCTACCCGATCGCCAAAATCGCCGCCAAGCTGGCCGTTGGCTACACCCTCGACGAAATCCCTAACGACATCACGCATAAGACTCCCGCGAGCTTTGAACCGACTATAGATTATGTTGTCACAAAAATTCCTCGGTTTGCCTTTGAGAAATTTCCCGGTTCCCAAGCGACGCTCACGACGCAAATGAAGTCCGTCGGGGAAGCCATGGCGATCGGTCGCACCTTCCAAGAGTCGTTCCAAAAAGCGTTGCGATCGTTGGAAATTGGTCGTGCGGGCTGGGGCTGCGATAAAGAAGAGATGTTGCCGAGTTTGCCGCAGATCAGCGCGAACTTAAGAACGCCCAATCCCGATCGGGTTTTTACCATTCACCAAGCCATGGTAATGGGCATGAGTGTGGAAGAAATTTACGAACTCACGGCGATCGATCTGTGGTTCCTCGACAAGCTTGAAGACTTACTCGTCACTGAAAAATATCTCAAACGCACGGCGCTTTCATCTCTGACTCGGGACCAGATGTATGCGATCAAACGCCAAGGCTTCAGCGATCGGCAGATTGCGTTTGCGACGAAAACCCAAGAAACCCAAGTCCGTACCTATCGTAAGTCCCTAGGCGTTATTCCCGCGTACAAAACCGTCGATACCTGCGCCGCCGAGTTTGAAGCCTTGACGCCGTACTACTATTCCACCTACGAAGACGAAACCGAAGTCCTACCCTCCAGCAAACCCAAAGTCATCATCCTCGGCGGCGGTCCCAACCGAATCGGTCAAGGCATCGAGTTTGACTACTGCTGCTGCCATGCCTCCTTCGCGCTTCAGGCCGACGGCTACGAGACCATCATGGTCAATTCCAACCCCGAAACCGTCTCTACCGATTACGACACCAGCGATCGCCTTTACTTCGAGCCGCTGACTCAAGAAGATGTGCTGAACATTCTCGAAGCAGAAAACCCTGAAGGCATCATCGTCCAGTTCGGGGGCCAAACGCCGCTTAAACTTGCACTGCCGCTGCAAAAGTATCTTTCCAGCCCCGACTGCCCCGTCCAGACAAAAATCTGGGGCACCTCACCCGACTCTATTGACGCCGCCGAAGACCGCGAACGCTTCGAGAAAATCCTTACCGATTTGGGCATCAAGCAGCCCCCCAACGGCATCGCTCGCAACTACTCCGAAGCACGATCGGTTGCCCGACGGGTCACGTATCCCGTTGTTGTTCGCCCGAGTTACGTCCTGGGAGGCCGAGCTATGGAAATCGTCTACTCCGACGCAGAACTCGAACGCTACATGACTTACGCGGTCCAAATCGAACCCGAACACCCGATTCTCATCGACAAATTCTTAGAAAACGCGATCGAAGTGGATGTGGATGCGATCGCGGACACCACGGGCCAAGTCGTCATCGGCGGCATCATGGAACACATTGAACAAGCGGGCATCCACTCCGGCGACTCAGCCTGCTCGATTCCCACGATTTCACTTACTGAACCTGTCCTCGCCCAAATCCGCACTTGGACCGTTGAACTCGCCAAAGCGCTCAAAGTCGTGGGCTTAATGAATATCCAGTTTGCCGTTCAGGGCGATCAGGTCTATATCCTAGAAGCCAATCCCCGAGCCTCACGCACGGTGCCCTTTGTTTCTAAAGCGATCGGTTATCCCCTCGCGAAAATCGCCTCCCGCGTCATGTCGGGCAAATCCCTCGCCGAACTCAACTTCACCACAGAAATCATCCCCACCCACATCTCCGTCAAAGAAGCGGTCCTCCCCTTCGACAAGTTCCCCGGCACCGACATGATCCTCGGCCCAGAAATGCGATCGACGGGCGAGGTTATGGGCATCGACACCACCTTTGGAGCGGCTTATGCCAAAGCCGAAATCGGAGCTAGCCAGCGCCTCCCCCAGAGCGGAACGGTCTTCGTCTCCACCAACGATCGCGACAAAACGCTAGTGGTCCCCGTCATCCGCGAGTTCATCGCCCTAGGGTTCACCATCATGGCCACTCAAGGCACCCGCAAAGTCCTCCAAGACCATGGCCTGGATGTTGATCTGGTGTTCAAGCTCCACGAAGGCCGACCCCACGTCTTGGATGCGATCAAAAACGGCCAAATCCAGCTCATCATCAACACGCCCTCCAGCGAAGAAAATGCCCAATCCGATGGCAAAAGCATCCGCCGTTCCGCGCTAATATACAAAATCCCGATCGTCACCACGATCGCCGGAGCTAAAGCAACTGCCGCCGCGATCGCCTCTATCCAAACGAAGCCTCTATCCGTTCGAGCGTTGCAGGATTATTTCCCGTAAGCGATCGGCGTGAAGGTTAGAGTCACTGACGAGCAGCCAATAATATACATTCGATCGATTTGCCTATGAGTTAGGCTATGCGTAATCTTATGGCCACAAAGATTGGAGATATTTCTAATGATAATTTTTTACCACCTGAGCTGGAAACGTTGGTAAAAAGTTAGATTGAGAGTGGCAAGTTCGAGAATGCGATCGATGCAATTTTTGCTGGGATGAACCTTTTAGGTCAGAAAGATGATTCAGTCATCGACAGAACGCAAACAAGCTTACCTGTAATCAATCGAAATGGGGGGACCAGCGTTCTTGTTGCTAAGATTGTTGATATCAATGATTTTAGCGGTGTAATTCAATTTGAAGGTGATGCGTTAGAAATGCAACTTCAGATGCGAAATGAGTGGGCCTGATGAACGATCGCTACGTCTTGGATACCAATGTTGCGCTCTACCTTCTCAGTGGACGATTGGTAAACTCTTTGCCCGTTGGACAGTTCTATTTGTCTGTTATTAGTGAAATTGAGATGCTGTCTTTCTCGGCGATCGGCTAAGAAGAGAAATCCAGAATTTGTGAGTTTCTATCGCAGGTGACGATCGTGGGGTTGGGCGATGAGGTGAAAAAGTTAACTATTGAGATTCGTCGGAAATATCGTCTCAAATTACCGGATGCAATCGTTTGTGCAATGGCAATCGTTCTTGATTCAAATTTATTGAGCAATGATGTTCAGTTGGGGAAAATGACAGAATTGACACTAAGTTCTGTTCAAATTCAATCTAAATCTTAGGATGCGGTACAGTTTGCGGCTGTGGTATGGGGTCACTGGGGGATTGAGAATCAACTGCATTGGATTTTGGATGTCGGGTTCCGGGAAGACCAATATCGTGCAACTCAGGGCTATTGTGCAGAAAACTTAGCGGTCATTCGTCATCTAGCCGTGAATTTATTATCGCAAGAGAAGTCTGCTAAAGGCGGCACGCGCGCTAAATGACTCAAAGCAGGTTGGGATGATCAGTATTTAACTAAGATTTTGTCTCAAGTGCCTACTCTCTCCCGCAAATTGTAAAGAAACGTGTGCGTTCGCCCTACCCATGATCAGAAGCATTCAGCTTACATCAGTCCACATCCGATCGCTTAATCCAGTCCTTGAACAAACAGTCCATGCAGCACATTCAGCCAACAGCATCGACTGCTATTCAGACCCCACAACCTTGATTAGAAGGCGATCGCCCTTCATCAATGCCCCAGACAAAATTTGCTCAAATTTCGAGGGTCAAATCCTAATTCAACTGCATACCCTGAAGACCTTGTGGAACCTTTCAAAAAAACGTCCGGGCTATTGTTAAATGTTTATTCCTACTTCATAGAAGGTTGATAAACGCTTTACATATTAAGTTATTTTTACGCATAAACTTGTCTCAACCATTTAAATCAACAGCAATCTTACTCAAATTACTTCAGCTTTTCTTCTGATATAAGTCTGTATTTCAAGATACTCATTGACTCAGAGAACATCACGAATGTTAGAAATTCCTGCAAAGCAATCTCATGCCGACAAAGTGATCGGTCTGCCTCTTGATGCTGACCCAAAACAGTCTCGATGGCAGCGTTTATTTTTCACGATCGCTCTAGTGTCTTTAGGAGCTACCGCTGTGGCGTTTGGGCTAACCTCGATTAGCTACCGCTTAACTCATTTGACTATTAATAATGGCATCATTAACGGACGTACTGTGCGATTGCAGTCGCCGATTGATGGCACCATCAAAGCATTCTACGCGCAGCCAGGAGTGGTTGTTAAATCAGGGCAAGTGCTGGCTCGTATTGCTCCAACTCTTCAAGAAGAGCAGAGCGTTTTACAGCTTCAAGGCGAGACTAATTCTGCCGCCACACAGTTGGCTGCTAACCAGCAATCTCTAGCCCTATTGCAACAGCAATTAGAAAATCTAGAGACTCAAGACAAATTGATTCAGGGGGTCAATGTTGAGATGGCGGGCAATAATATTCGTCGTTACCAGGCAGCGGTCGATGAAGCAAGTGCTAAAGCCCAGTCTGCCAATCTGGATTATCAACGTTACCGTCAATTAATGACAGAAGGCGCTATCTCTAAACAAAAGGTTGACCAATTAGAAGCCGTTTGGAAGTCAACTGAAGCTGAGGTCGCTCAGGCGATCGCTATTTCGGACTCTGCTAAAACGTCTCAAAAAGTATTTAAAGAGGGGACTGCACTTAAAGCAGAAGATGGTTTGTTGAATCAGCGAGCCAGCTTAACCCAAACCATTCAAGCTCAAGCAACACTGGTTAAAACGTTAACAGCTCAACTGGCTAGTAAGAAGCAACTTCTTGCTCAGGCTCAAGCAGCTTACACCTCCCGTAAGGATATTGCCATTAAGGCTCCTGTGGCTGGAGTGATTTATCGCACCGAGCAGGATCAAGGTGAACAGGTCAGCCGTTCAAGTAATCTGTTGACTCTGCTGGATTGCGACAATCTTTGGGTCGAGACGCTAGTTAGCGTAGATCAGGCAAACCGAATCGATCGCCAGCAACCAGCGCGGGTTCAACTAGTGGGTGACCCAAATACCTTAGTTGGAGAAGTTGATCTGATTGAAGCTGTTAGCAACATTGAAACCATCAAACGACAATTACAAGCAATTACTCCAGCGGTTCCTGCTGACCTTTTAAATCAACCTCTGGCGCGAGTCACGGTTAAAATTCCGCCTTCAGCGCAGCAGACACAAGCGCATCGATTTTGTGGAGCAGGTCAGTCTGCAACATTGACCTTAGGCACCCGTTTGTTAGGATCGTGAATTAAATAACTCCGAGAACTTCATCGGTCAGGCATCTTGCTTGACTTAAACAGCCGAGACGGTTGTCCCCCGTTATTTAATCCAGAATCCTTAGGGTTTCGTTGATGCCTATCTTCGTGTGCAGGTATGAACGATCGTATGAGTTTGAGCCAGTAATGTTGTGGTTTTTAATTTCGAGACGTGAGGTTCTATGTCTACGGCAACCGCTTCTCCCCCTCAAAAAATGCTAAGTTCTCGTCTTAATTGGTTGGCGTGTCTGACAATGACTGTTGTCGGATTTGTATCGCTGTATTTATCTCACAATTCAAAGCAGATCGCCATTTGGGATATATTTGCACTAGTTAGCTTAGGAGCTGTGGGCACTTGGCGCTGGAGCCTTTTTTTGTTGCGAGGTATTCGCTCCCGAATCTACTTAAGTTGGACTTTTCCACGCTGGCGGCTCCGAGCAAATGCCTTGGCTGTCGAGCAACTTCCTCCCGTTTGTTTACTCGTTCCAACCTATCACGAGAAGACTTGGATTACGGAGCGAGTGTTTCGAGCGATCGCTCAAGAAGCCAAAACGCTGACGCAACCGATCACGCTGCTAATTAGCAGCAGTAGCGAACAAGAGAATGCTTATATTCGTCAAGTGTTAGAGTCTGAAGACCCGGAGTTGCGCTCTATCCATCTCATTCAGATGGTGCAACAAGAGGGTAAACGCAAAGCAATGGCGGATGGATTACAAGAGTTGGCTCGGCACAATCTGCCCTCGGATACCATTATTGCCTTGATGGATGGTGATTCAGAACTGAGTCCTGGGACACTGCGTCAGTGTTTACCGTTCTTTCGTTTGTTTCCTCGCTTGGGAGCGTTAACGACTGATGAACTGCCCGTTGTGCAGGGATCTTACCTATTTTCTGAGTGGTTTCATATGCGGTTTGCACTACGACATCAGCAAATGTGTTCAGATTCCCTTTCTCGAAAGGTAATCTGTTTGACAGGGCGATTTTCACTGTTCCAGTCAGAGGCAGCGCTCCATCCCTCCTTTGCTAGCCAGCTAGAGCACGATCGCCTGGATGATTGGTTGTGGGGGCAATTTAAGTTTCTCTCTGGCGATGACAAAAGTACCTGGTTTTGGATGCTATGTCGTGGTTACGATATGCTCTACATTCCAGACGCGCTGGTTTACTCGATCGAGACTCTATCGGGTTCTGTGGTCGATCGCGCCTATGACAATATGCGACGCTGGTATGGCAATATGCTCCGCAACAACAGCCGAGCGCTCGCCCTAGGACCTAAAGTAACGGGTTTCTATCTCTGGTATGGGTTGCTGGATCAACGCATTAGTATTTGGACATCTCTAATCAGCCCAGGCTGCCTACTCCTTTCCCTACTTCAAGGACGTTTCATCGCTGCTAGCATCATTGCTTCGTGGATTCTGTTTAGCCGCTCACTCATGCTGCTGCTAATTTTTCAGGGTAGACCCTCTGATCCAAAACCGATTCATTTACCGATTTTGCTAGTGACTCAGTGGACTTCATCGTTGGTCAAAATTTGGACTCAGATGAACTTGGCAAAACAGAACTGGGCAAACCGGGGAAACCAAAGTATTTCTGCTGAAGGCACTGGCAAAAGACGACTAGCAAAGCTTGGCATTTCTCGCTTTCTGCTGGCTAGCCAAGTTTTGAGTTTTGCAGTGTTCCTCTTGTGGCTGAACGGGACACTCAACCCACTGTGGGACTTAGAGGGATTAAACCTGAAGCAGACTGCGGCTCAACAACTGATCGTGAACTCGATCGAAGCAATCGACCAGGGAATTGTGCCCAGCGATGGCAAAGATGATTCAGTGGCTCTACAGGCGTTAATTGATCGACAGCCTCTAAGTGAAGCCATTCAAATTAATCTGCCAATTGGTGAGATTGACTTATTCAAACCGATCAGCATCGATCGCAGCCATATCCGAATTAAAGGACAGGGTGTAGGTAGAACCATTCTACAAGCTCAGTTTAATCCAACGGCTGACACCGCCATTCTGATGGTTTCTGGGTCAAGGGTAGGTCAGACAGTCCTGACTGCATCGGCACCAAAGACTGCACAAAAACCCGTTCAAGATGTGCAAGTTAGCGGCTTTACGTTGCGCTACAGCCCCTCTACCCCAGGCATCGCTAACCAGACAATCAATGGATTAGTGTTAGACAATGTTGCTCAAGTAACCGTCAGCAACATTCACTTAGAACAAGGCATTCGCTATCCTGCAATGCTTAAGCGATCGCGGGATGTGACGATGCAATACGTTACGGCAGAAGATGACTTCGATCAAAGCAAAATTGGCATGAATCATGCAGCCAATGTTCAATTAAATAGCAGAGCAGACATTGTTAAGTAGTAAATCTATTTAACGTCAGTTCGACGAGTTTTTTCGCTGCGTTGTCAGCGGCTTCTGTCGAACTGATGTTACGGCGAGGGTCTCGTATCGCTAACTCTGCTCCAACTCTTTCAGCAAATCTATCCCTTTGCATAAGCCGTGAAATCTATAATTGCTCAGGCTTCTCTGTGGCTGTTTGTGTTACTAAGTTTCGCCGTGATTATGAGCGGCTGTAGTCAACCAAATTCAACAGTAGCCGTTGAAAACTTTGATCCATCCCCTCGTTCTGAGTCTGGTAAAGTATCCGACGCAAGCGATCGTTCTGCTAGAAAACGTCTGTGGGCAGGAGATTTCTCCAGGTCTGACTGGCGATCTCAGTGGCACATTCGCAGTCAAGGTGATTGGGGTTGGCAAAATGCAACCATTACTGCTGACCCTAAATTCTCACAAGTGTTGAGAGTTCGCTATCCAGCAGGGTCTGCTAGTCCCGCAGTTAACCGTAAGACGGGCGCACCTTTGGGCGGGGTTCAATTTTACGCAGATCTAAATTTAGCACCCCAAGACTCTCTGCTATTAAGCTACTATGTCCGCTTCTCTCAAGATTTTGACTTTGTTAAAGGTGGAAAGTTGCCAGGGTTGTTTGGCGGAACTCAAACCAGCGGTGGAAATGACCCCGACGGCACGAATGGCTTTTCTACCCGCTTCATGTGGCGGAGAGACGGTAAAGGTGAGGTTTATGCTTATTTACCGACCAGCTCTCATTATGGAACCTCGATCGGACGGGGCAACTGGTACTTTACACCCGGTACTTGGCACCATCTAGAACAACAGGTTGACCTGAACAATCCTGATCAGAAAAACGGTCGCGTTCAAGTTTGGCTAGACGGAAAGAAAGTGTTGGATCAAAGCAACCTTCAGTTTCGGACAACTGAAAAGCTAAAAATTGAGGGCATTTTCTTCTCAACATTTTTTGGCGGCAGCGATCAATCGTGGGCAACTCCTAAAGAAGTCACTGTTGATTTCACCAACTTCTCAGTCAACAATAGTTCGGACAAAATTAGGTAGCAATTACGCCGTAAGAGCATAGAGTCTGGTAATTAGTATGGGATTTAATCGCAGTGGGCGAAAGCCCTAGGAATTGCGAATTGAATAAAACCGATAATGTTCGGGCTACGTTTTAGCCTTTGCCCTCCTCGCAAAGCGGGTCGGAAACCGCGCCTCTGGTTCCTCTCCCTAGGGAGAGGGCTGATCTGGTGGTTCATATTTGGATTCAGCAACGTCGGATGTTTTACGGTTCTGTTGTTGCCGACGCAGATTCCAGAGCAAAAGCGCTGGCAGATTTTTGCCTACAACCGTCAAACTACGTTACTGGGTGCCTATAACATTGAGCAGTCTGGAGATGGCTTGTTCAACACCCGCAACCTATACGTTTTGGTAGAGGGAGGGGTAATTACCCGTGAAGTTGGGGCAGTGCAGCAATGTTTTTTGAACTTGACAGAGGGCAACCACGAGTGGATTGCCCATACCCAAATTATCCCGACGTTTTGCAATGTCTCAAATCTGACCTCTCAAGAATCGCAGTGTACTTAGCTCCCAGTTTCTCTAGACCGACGATTGCGCTGTGTCAGACGGGCAATGACAATAAAAACTGCACTAGCCACACAAACCCCGGCAGCCAGAATCACTGTAGTTAACAACACCTGCGGGTAGCCGAATTTACCCACTTCTAAAAACGGGTAGGGATACCAGTTAAAGATTGCGCCTTGGACTAGTATGACGACTATATACACAAGTGGATAAATCAGCCAAGCAGGTAGATTTCGCCATTGCACAGTTGACTTCGGAACGAACAGGAACCAAAACACAATATACAGGATTGGATTAACGTCGTGTAGAACTCTATCCGCTACCAGTTGCCAACCCTGCGGGTTCCAAACGTTCCTGAGCGCAATCGAGTAGATGAGGTTAACAAGCGCAATATAAACGGCGATCGCGGTTCTGACGTTTGCGCTAGAAAAGAACTGACCCCAGCGGCTTCTCGGCAGAATTAAAGGCACCGTGTAGGCTAATGCCACCAAAGTGTTTGTTAGAATAGTGAAGTAGCTAAAGAATCTAGCCGTGCTCACCCATACTCCTACACCTTTGTCGATCGCGACCGTTGTCATCAAATAAAACTGTAGAATCAATACTAACCACACGATCGTCCCAGCGATCGCTGCGTAAGCGCGAATGGTTGCAGTAGATTTTGTCGGCACCGTTTGAGGATCGGATTGCATGGCTTAGCGTCCTCTGAAGGTTGTTTTACCGTAATCAAGTCCACTATTAGCTTGGCAGTCTAAAGATCGCAGGACGTTGCTATCAGGGCTGACTACAATCTCGCATCTCCCATTCTTCGGGATGGGTTGATTTTTCGTCAGCGTAGACGCAAACGCGGTTACATTCGCTGTGATTTTTCCGTTAGAGCGACCTATAATCTCAGCGTAGTAGGTGACTGAAAAGGGGTCAACACGATTGTCTGATACCACATTGACGACAACTCGATTGGGTGCAACAATTTGCGCGTTTGCGCTGCCAGAGCCACTATACCGCGCGTTGCTGATGGTTCCAATCGATTGATAGCGCGAAGGAGCTGGTCCTGTTCCGATATTGCCGCCGCCTGAACCTCCTCCGGTGCCAGGGCCAGGGACAGAGCCAACAATCTTAATGTAGGGAGCATAGACCCAGCCTTCGACCCGTCCAGCCGCAATATATGCCCAGTTGCCTTGTTGCTTGATTCTGTTGACACGAACGCCTTTATCGAACGCAGTGATGACACTGTATTCCAGACCAGGGCCTGAGCGCACCCTAAGTTGATTAATTATGACTTCTACAGTTTCGGCTGATGCGGTGGAGATTGACAGAGCCACTGCGATCGTGGCAGAGCAAAGCGCGATCGCCCAATTTTTAGTCTTCATTGTTTTTTCCTAGTAAGGTTTGATGGCGGGTTATTTACGTGAATCAGGGCAGACAAACTCTTGTTGAACTGCCGTTAGCGTCACCGCTTGTTTTTCGTTGCTGCGAACCAGATTTTTCTGAAGTTGCAGCGTGGTATCGGTTAATTGAGCGATTGTCGCAGTGTAAGCTAGTTGTCCATCTTCCACAACACGCAAAACGCGAGGCGCTGATTTATCAACTGTCCAAGCGGCGACACGATAGGTTTCGACACAAGAAGTTTGCAGCAGCGTTCCGTTGGGCAGAAAGACATAAATGCTGCCCGATGGAGGCTGAGAGGGCGCTTTCGTGACTCGCCAAACTCGACTAAAGAGTTGACTCAGACTGGGGCCAGTTGGTCTTGTAGGAGAGACGGCAACGGGTGCTGGTGACTGCGGACTTTTTATTGGAGTCGTCGAAGCCGTAACGGTCGCGCTCGGCTGTGGGTTTCCAGCATCAAACGATTGGGAACAAGCAGTTAGCCCAATCACTAAAAAGCTGAGAACAGACAATGATAGAGGTTTGATCACAGAGTTCTGCAAGGTTTGATCATAGAGTTTTGCAAGGAATGTTGTTGAGATAATCTGCTTTGAACTGGGTTTGGTTCAGCGGTTTGTGAAACCCTGCTGTTCGCGTTTGTTTTGGTTCACATTTCACCTTCACCATAAATTGTTAGAATTCAGTTGCCTGTCTAGTTTGCGTGATTATGGCACTTTTTGAAAAGAAAACTTGCTGAAATGACCTCTAAATTCACAGGATATCCAGCTTTAGCGCCGTCTAAATCGACAAGATGCAGTCGGGTTGCACCTTGGTTAACCCACTGTTGCGCCATTGCAACCGCATCTTCGTTAAAGACTTCTGCTTGATCATAATCGCCCTGATAAAGGCGCACATATTTGCCGTTGAGCAGGTCGATCGCGAGGATCAATTCAAACGGAAGGTGTCTCGCACGACGTTCCAACTACTCAGTTTGATCAAGTCATCGCTGTCAATCTGCGAGGCGCTTATCTGTGTGCGCGATCGCGCCCGGAGCCACCGTAACCCCGATCAACGAAAGCTGGACAGCCGATTTAGAAAAGAAAGCGATCGTTGAAAGCCATATCCCGATGGGGCGAACCGGAACTTCTGATGAAATGGCGGCGGCGGTTGCTTTTCTGGCATCAGATGAAGCTACCTATATTACTGGACAAACTCTGTCTATTGATGGCGGACTGACGCTCTACGCCGACTTCCGAGAATCTTGGCCAGCCTAGGATACAATGCAGCATTACTCAGATTGAATCCTTAACAAACGTCAGATATTCAGGAAACATCTATGAGCGCAGAAGAGCAACGGCTTAAACAAACCCGCATCGGCGAAGTCGATTGGTATAAATGGGGACCGTATATCAGCGAACGCCAGTGGGGAACGGTGCGCGAAGACTACAGCTCAGATGGGAATGCTTGGAATTATTTCCCGCACGATCACGCCCGATCGCGCGCCTATCGCTGGGGCGAAGATGGACTGGGCGGAATCACCGACAACCACAACCTGCTCTGCTTTGCGGTAGCGCTGTGGAATGGCAAAGACCCGATTATTAAAGAGCGGCTGTTTGGGTTGACCAACAGCGAAGGCAATCACGGCGAAGATGTAAAAGAGTACTACTTTTACCTCGACAGCACGCCGACTCACTCGTATATGAAGTATCTCTACAAATATCCCCAAGCCGAGTTTCCTTATAATGATTTGGTTGAAACCAACCGCAATCGCAATCGTGATGAACTGGAATATGAGCTGCTAGATACAGGCATCTTTGACGACGATCGCTATTTCGACGTGTTTGTGGAATATGCCAAAGCAGATGCCGAAGATGTTTTGATTCAAATCAGCATTGCCAACCGGGGCCCCGAAGCGGCTCCGATTCATATATTGCCAACCTTGTGGTTTCGTAACACCTGGTCTTGGTCGGTAGGGGGAGCCAAGCCCGCACTCACGAAGATTGAAGGAACTGGCAACAGTGTTGTCCATGCTCACATTAACGACACTTTGCTGAATCAATACATCAGCGATTATTATTTCTACTACGATGGCGTGGCTCCGCTGCTGTTCACAGAAAATGAAACGAACCATCAGCGGCTGTCTGGGACGCTGAATGCCAGTCCCTTTGTCAAAGATGGCATCAACAACGCGATCGTGCATGGACAGCAGGATGCCGTTAATCCCAGCGATGTCGGCACCAAAGTTTCGCCCCACTACGACATCACAATCGGGGCTGGAGAGACAAAGGTGATCCGATTGCGCCTTTCAAAACAGGCTCCAGATCAGATCGGTGATCCGTTTGGTGCTTATTTTGACCAACAGTTTGCGGCTCGTCTTCAGGAAGCAGATGAGTTTTATGCGACGGTGATTCCGCCCGCAGTTCAGGCAGATCACGATCGCGCTAACGTGATGCGGCAAGCCTTAGCCGGGATGATGTGGACGAAACAATACTTCTACTATGACGTAGATCAATGGCTGCGAGAGCGCAACGTCACTCCCTGGTCATCTCCAGGCGATCGGAAGGATGTGCGGAACAGCGATTGGTTTCATATGTACAACGACGATATCGTTTCTATGCCAGATAAATGGGAATATCCTTGGTATGCGGCATGGGATCTGGCGTTCCATGTGATTCCGATTAGTCTTATTGATCCCGACTTTGCCAAAGATCAACTGCTGCTGATGCTGCGGGAAGATTATCTGCATCCCAACGGTCAAATTCCTGCCTATGAATGGAACTTTGGCGACGTGAATCCGCCCGTCCATGCGTTTGCTGCCTGGGAGATATACACCCGCGATCGCGAACGGAACAACGGCGTAGGAGATACTGAATTCCTCAAATACGCTTTCTCCAAACTGCTGATCAACTTCACCTGGTGGATCAACCGCAAAGATGAAGGTGGCAACAATTTGTTCCAGGGCGGATTTTTGGGATTGGATAACATTAGTGTGTTCGATCGCAGTTCGGCTTTACCGACGGGGGGGCATCTGGAACAAGCAGACGGCACTGCCTGGATGGCGTTCTTTAGTCAGCGGATGTTTCAGATTGCCATCGAGCTGGCACTCCACGATCCTATCTACGAAGACCTGGCGATTAAGTTTTTTGAACACACGATGTGGATTGCGGGAGCCATGGATCGGATTGGTGACCACCAGGACGAACTATGGGACGAAGAAGATGGCTTCTTCTACGATGTGCTGCGCTTGCCCAATGGCAACTCTACCCGCTTAAAGGTGCGATCGTTGGTCGGTTTGTTGTCACTGATGGCAGTTGCCGTCTTCCCTCGTGAAGCTTTTGAAAAGCTGCCGCGCCTCAAAGAACGGGCACAGTTGTTCATTATGCGTCATCCTGAGTTAACTCAAAACACCCATCTACCCATTAAACCGGGTGAGCGAAATCGGCTGATGTTATCTATCTTGAACGAAGATAAATTGCGCCGCGTTCTCTCCAGAATGCTAGATGAATCCGAGTTCCTCAGCGATTATGGGATTCGCTCCCTTTCTCGCCATCATTTAGAAAACCCCTACTACTACCATCACGAAGGGCAGGAGTTTAAAGTCGGATATGTTCCCGGTGACTCGACTTCAGGGATGTTTGGCGGCAATTCTAATTGGCGCGGCCCTATCTGGATGCCTGTCAACTTATTGTTGATTCGATCGCTGCTGCAACTCTATAGCTACTACGGCGATGCCTTCACGATTGAATATCCCACTGGGTCTGGTGAACATCTATCGCTGTTTGCTGTCACCCAACAAATCAGCGAACGGATTGTGAGCATTTTCCTCAAGGATGAATCGGGTCGCCGCCCAGTCTATGGAGGTGCCGAGAAGTTTCAGACCGACCCGCACTGGCGCGATCTGATTTTGTTCTACGAATATTTCAACGGAGATAGCGGGGCAGGAATTGGTGCCAGTCACCAAACTGGATGGACTGGCTGCGTTGCTCGGATCATCCAAGCTTTGGGCTACTTTACTCCAGAAATAGTGATGAATACGGTCACGCCTGGAGAACTGACAAAGTATTAGGTTTGAGTTAGATCTTGCACTCGCAACAACCGCCAGGGACTGAAGTTCCTGGCTCATAGCTCAAACCCATTTCAATGGGTTGAAATGCTTTCCCAGTCCTTTTTAGAGGACTTTAGCTATTAGCCCGAATTTTAATTCAGGGTGGGCGTTTCCAGATTCGTGCAGGAGGTCTATTGAGGCTGGTGCAAGATCTGAGTTGAGTTACTTATTCGCATAGGTAACAGTTTCATAAATCAGTCGTCAGTTCAAAATGTACTCACAGCCCGCGCTCGTTTGGGAGAGTGTCTGGTATGGGATGCTGCTCATCAACAGCTTTTTTGGGTCGATGTTTATAATCACCGAGTCCACCAGTTTGACCCCGCTACTGGGAACGATCGCTACTTTGATGTGGGTGATTTGGTGAGCGCGATCGCACTTGGCAGGCAACGATCTGATTACTGATTGCCCTTCCGCAATCCTACCGCAATCTTACTATGCTTCTCAATTTGAGTCATTACTTGCTTTGCACGCACAATCACCGAAGTTGGCAACCCCGCTAACCTACCCGCTTCAATGCCATAGGATCGATCGGCTCCTCCCGGCTGTACCCGATGTAAAAACACAATTTTATCAGGCAATTCTTTCACCATCACCTGATAGTTTGCGACGTTTTTTAGAATCGATGCGAGTTCGTTCAGTTCATGATAGTGCGTTGCAAAAATGGTTCTCGATCGCAAGTCCGTTGCTAAGTATTCCGCCACCGCCCAAGCAATGGATAGTCCATCAAAGGTTGCTGTTCCTCTTCCAATTTCGTCGAGTAAGACTAATGATTTATCGGTTGCATGATTGAGAATATTCGCCGTTTCGTTCATCTCCACCATGAAGGTAGATTGCCCGGTTGCTAAGTCATCTACCGCACCAACCCGCGTGAAAATTCGATCGCAGATTCCTAGTTTGGCCGATCGCGCAGGGACAAAACTTCCCACCTGAGCTAATAGCTGAATCAACCCTGTTTGTCTGAGATAGCACGATTTCCCTGAGGCATTGGGTCCGGTTAGAATGACTAAATCTGGGGCAGACTCTCCGAGCTTGGATGAATTAGGGACAAAGAACCCTGCCGGAATCGACTGCTCCACCACTGGATGTCGTCCGTCTTGAATATCGACCTCGCGTCCCAGCGTCATCTTAGGGCAGACATAGCCCTGATACACAGCCACTTCAGCTAGTCCGGCCAACACATCTGCCGCTGCTACGGCTTTTGCCGCCGATCGAATCTCTTCAGAACGCAATCCAATCCGCGATCGCAGATCTGCAAAAATCTCATACTCAATGCGTCCTAATTCTTCCTTTGCCGTGAGCAGTCGATGTTCGCAATCTTTGAGTTCGGGAGTGATGTAGCGTTCCTCGTTAGTGAGGGTTTGTTTTCGCGTGTAGTTATCAGGAACTTGCGCGACCTTGCTGCGAGTGACACTTAAGAAATAACCAAAGTTTTTGCTGTAGCCTACCTTTAGCGTTGCAATTCCCGTTCGGAGTCGTTCGCTGATTTCTAGATTAGTTAGCCATTGCTGATCGTCCTCTACCTGCCGCCGCCGATCGTCGAGCGTGACATTAATTCCCGATCGAATCAGCCCCCCATCGGACAACGAAAGCGGCGGTTTCTCAACCAAAACCGATCGAACATCTGCCGCCGCTTCAGTGAGCACAACAGGCACGGATTGCAAGACTCGTAAATAAGGTGACACTGCATCCTGAACAAACGCCGCCAAAACAGGAAGCTTCTCTAAGGAATCAGCAAGCGCAACCAAATCCCGTGGACTCGCGGTTCCAGAGCCTGCACGGCCAGCCAAACGCTCTAGGTCATAGATTTGCCGGAGTAACTTCTGAATCTCCTCACGCAAGATTCCATCATCAACGAGTTCACGAATGGTTTGCTGACGAGCAGAGATGGCGATCGTATCGAGCAACGGCTGCTGCAACCAACGACGCAATGCCCTTGAACCCATCGGTGTGATGGTGCGATCGATCGCCCAGAGCAACGATCCATGGAACGATCCATCCCGCTGCGTTTGCGTAATTTCCAAATTCCGCCGCGTCGATCCGTCCAACACTAAAAACTCCGATAGTGTATAGGTTGAAAGCATCTGCAATGGCACTTGCTTGCCTACCGAATCCTGCCACGATCGCTCCGACGTACTTTCCAAATACTCCAACAACCCCCCCGCCGCCCGCACCGCCAACGGCAAATCTGCGCACCCAAATCCCTCCAACGATCGTACCCCAAACCGATTCAAAATCCGATTGCGAGCCTCTGCCTGTACAAACCCGCTCTGCGCCCGCAACGTATAGCAAAACTGCGTTGGCAAACAGCTCGGCAACTGATCCGACCTGTCTCCAGGACGCAACAACCGGGCCAAATCGGGCGCATTCGTCGGATACAACACCTCGGCTGGTTGCAATCGCTGCAACTCATGGCTTAACTGGTCCAAGCCCACATGCTGCGCCGTGTAAAATTCCCCGGTTGAGATATCCGCATAAGCAATCCCCCAGTGCGAATTCGCAATCACCACAGCCGCCAAAAAATTATTCTTTCGCACCGGAAGCATTCCTTCCTCCAACACCGTCCCCGGCGTAATCACCCGCGTCACTTCTCGCCGCACCAATCCCACGGCCACCGCCGGATCTTCCACCTGATCGCACAGCGCCACTGCAAATCCTTTTGCCACTAACTGCGCGCAATAGCGATCGACCGAATGATGAGGAATCCCCGCTAGCGGCACCCGCCCGATCGCCTTTCCGCCCTCTTTACTCGTCAGAACCAATTCTAATTCGCGCGCTATTGTTACCGCATCTTGAAAGAACGTCTCAAAAAAATCGCCCACCCGATAAAACAACAGCGCGTGTGGATACTGGTCCTTCGTATCTGCATAGTGGCGCATCATGGGCGTGAGGTCATCCCGCACCACCGATCGATGGTCCGTATACTTCACCGCATGTTTGACAAGGCGATCGGGCAACT
>JAYVVL010000284.1:0-26134 GCA_043787035.1 Synechococcales cyanobacterium | reverse complement strand
TCTATTCCCCAACGTTTCCCATAATCCGAGATCGCAGTCTTGACCGATTGTTGAGTCACAATGATCATCAATTCTCCATCCAGCAATTTCAGGGCGGCTACCTGGACCCAATGCCCCCATAATCGACGTTCGCGTTTTAAAACTCGACGTTCGCCCACCTTCAATCCCTCAAAAAGTCGTTTGCCATTCACGGCTTCCTCTCCATCAAAGAGCCGTTCAGTCTCCCGAATCCGGATGCGGAACGGTATCCTCGGGTCGTGATCACCAGCGTTGACGAAGCCACTTTTCTGGCATCCAGCAGCGATTCCACTTGCATCATCTGATCGTACATCCGAAGTTCGATCGGCTGTATCCATCCTTGATGTCGAACCCAGGACACAAGTCCGGTACTAACAAAACTGCATAGGGCGATCGCACAAAAACTCCGTCACTTTCTGAAGGGAATAGAAGCGAGAACGGGAGTGACAGGGATTAGAACAGGCGTCGGGGCGAGTGGAAGACGCGCAGGCTCTCCTCGCATCTCGCGCCAGTTCTTCGGCTGCACGGCTAGATTTTGAAAAATCATCGGCAGCCAGCTTGCGCACAGAAACTCGGACTCCGACGTTTCTAAATGTTCCCTCGCCGATCGCACCGCCAAATACAGGGACTGCTCTTCATGGGCAAACGCCGTCAAAAAATGCTTCAAAAAAGCCTGTGCAACCCGATCGGGCACAGGTTCTCGCATGAAAATCGTCTGGGGAATGTGCAGTTCAGCTAGGTCTCGGGCCAATCCAAAACCATCGCAAGAATTAAAAATCGCTAACTGCAATCCCCGCTCCACCGATCGCCGCAACGCAAACTTTAGTTCAGCAATAGGCAGCTTTTCCGTCGGATTGATATACACGTAGCCCCGTTCTTGGGTCACACTATGGCCCGCAAAAAACAGCACATCCCACGAACGATCGCCCGCGCCCTCCCAGAGAGAGTCACTCAACTCTTGACGCGATCGGTCTCAATATCAATGCCAGAGGCATCCCCCAAAATGGCCAACAGGCGCACAGGTTTCGGACAGGGCGGCGATTGTTTCACCGCTTGATAGGTCGGCGAAGCGAGGGCAATTTCGATGTTGTGATAGCGATCGAGCAGTTCCCAAGCGTGCCACGGCAATTGCTGCAACGCCAAGTCATCCACCTGCGACACCAACCGAACCCGATCGCGGGGCTGAAGCTGTTCCTGGAGCTTGTCGCGAATGGGCACAAAGCTCGGTGATTGAAGCCACCGATTCAGTTGTTCTTGAAGATGCTCCGACGCCCTCACGCAGTCCGATCGCGTCGCGCCTTTTCGCACCGTTCCTGACCCTGAAATCCGACTCCGCAAGCCCAAATTTCGATAAGTGGCCTGCCATGCCCGGTAGTCTTCTGGCAAGGAATGATGGGCTGGAAGCGCGCCGAGGACTTCGAGATCAATCGGCTGGCCTTCGGTCGCGATCGATAAGCTACATTGAAACCCTCGCTCAAAGTCCCCACCAATAGATTTCAAAATCACCAACTTATCCATAGCTTTATCTCACACGTTCATTCCCAAATTCTCATTTTTTCAATCTCCAATTCTCAATTTCCAAACGTTTCGCTGATTTGAAAATCTGAACCTGAAATCAACACCTCAAACTGCTCATCCGCGCCACAGTTAAATTCAAACTCCAAAAACTCATCTCCCGCCTCTGCATTGCCTTCATAGTGAACGACTCCAGCGTTATCCCGAGTCGCCGCATGAAACAGGGGCAGCGTCAGATTAGGTATTATGGGATAAAACGATACCGTAACTTGAGTTTCAGGCACGCGATCGGCGTCGGGGTTGTTTGGGTCAGGGTTGCCAAACGTGGGCTGAATGCTGATAATGAGGGAGATTTGGTGAGGAACCGACCGCACCAGCGCATTCTCAACATCAAGGTTAATGACCTTACCGCGACAAATGCGAAAGGGCGCGTCGCTGCTCTTTTCGGGTTCTCGGAGACGGAAAGCAAAGGCAGGCGGAAGGGCAAGACTTTCAACGGATTGCCATCCGGCTTCCAGCGTCTCATGAAACCAATCGTTAATCCGGGTGACAGTCGGATTAACGGTGTTGGTGACGGTACTGATCACCGCGTTGGTCAACGTATTTTTCGGCGTACTGAAGCTCGATCGAAGGACTGGAATAGAGAATGTCGCAGGCCGAAGGGCTTCAAGTCGATCGACAATCGCTGTCATGGGCTGAAGCCGGCTAAGGGAAAATTCTTCCGTCTCGACAATGGGGGTAAACCCGAGGAGTTCGGCTACTTTTTGATCTTCATCAATTTGAATCATCACAAACCCAATGCGATCGGTCCAAACTTCCGCTGGAACGTGGGCGATTTGCGTCCACATCATCGTTTAGAGCGTAAGGATGCCCTCAGACGCGATAAAATTGGATTAGATCTGTTTTAGAAATTCCCCCATGACACCTGCTCAGAAATCAGCGCCCGGTCGGGACTCCGTAAAAGGGGTTAAAAATATCATTGCAGTTTCCAGCGGAAAAGGCGGCGTGGGCAAAAGTACAATAGCCGTCAACCTTGCGGTGGCCCTAGCTCAACTCGGGTCAAAAGTGGGCCTGATTGATGCGGATATCTATGGTCCCAATGCGCCGATGATGCTGGGAGTGGGTGATGCCAAAGTGGCCGTTCGCCAAGGCGATCAAGGCGAAATCATTGAACCTGCTTTTAATCACGGGGTCAAAGTGGTGTCCATGGCCTTTCTGATTAGTCCTGATCAGCCTGTAATTTGGCGCGGACCGATGATTGATGGGATGGTGCGCAATTTTCTTTACCAAGTGGAATGGGGCGAATTAGACTATCTCATCGTGGACATGCCACCGGGAACCGGAGACGCCCAGCTCACGATCGCCCAACGGGTTCCGGTCGCAGGAGTAGTGATCGTCACAACACCGCAAAAAGTGGCTTTAGCTGATGCCCGTCGAGGGTTAAAAATGTTTGAACAATTGGGCACCAAGATTTTGGGAATTGTAGAAAATATGAGCTATTTCATCCCACCCGATCAGCCCGATCGCACCTACGATATTTTCGGATCGGAAGGGGGCCAAAAAGCAGCCGTTGAACTAGGCGTCCCGCTCTTAGGCTGTGTGCCACTAGAAATCCCTGTTCGCGAAGGAGGTGACGTGGGCGTGCCTATTGTGGTCTCTCATCCAGAATCAGCCAGCGCAAAGGCATTGGTCGCAATCGCTCAGGCTGTCGTTGAAAAAGTCTCGATCGCCGCTTTAACGTAACGATCGCACAAGAACCCCCCAAAATTGGGGGTTGGGGGCCTCTTTCACAGAGTCTATGGAAAACATGATGAACACGACCCTAATCACGATCGAACTTCCCCTCCCAGAACCCATAGCCAACCTCCCCGAGTTAGTCGAGCATACGTTACGACAGTGGGGTGAACCGTTGCGATGGGCCATTACAACAATAGATCCTCAGACCCGGATTGCGAACATTGAAGCGATCGTCACCACCACTGTTCCTAGTGTTACCGAATGATGATTGGCAACGTGAATTCGTGTCGAGAAGCGATTATTCAGTTAGCAGCCCTGGGACTCTTCGCATTATGTTGTGTCGCGATTTCCTGAATCCGAATGAAGAATACTCATTCTCCTGATCTGCTGCCCATTGGATTGCTACTGTTTATATTTTTGTTTGGCATTACTTCATTCAATCTTCTAAATGTATTATCCGGCTCTTTCCCAGCAGAATTTGTCTCCTTCTTAAAAGTCCCGAAAGCGATGATTTCTTATTATTTATTTTGGTTTATATTTGCCTCCTATAATGCTAGCGAGTGTTGCTGGTCCGATTATTTCTTAGATTGCGAAAAAAAGAAGGTTAGATATTCATGTAACTGGAACGCTTATTCAATATGCGCTAATGTTGATACCTGCTGCTGCAACTGCAAATAAAAGTTTTTACTGGTATGCCCGAACAGATAATGACGGATGAGAAGGATTTTTTCCTGATTGCCGCAATAGTACTTTATGCTGTTGTACTTTCACATACCTGTTGGAGCCTTTTTTCTGAAGTAAAGTTGGCAACCAATAAGAAATACAAAAATAGATGACCTATTGTCAGTGGTGTAATGTGACAATCGCAATGCACCGGGACTGTAGAGTGTGGTAGCTGATAGCTAGATTTATCTTGAGTCCAGTGGTTGGGAGCGTTCCTAGGTCTTTTAAGTCTTGGGAGAGGTTGACGATCGCGGTGATGACGATAGTCTACGACCGACCTTCGGTCATCGCGGAGCGGTAAATGCCAAACCGCAGCGAGGTCAAACCCATGGCAATTCGGCAACCCCGATAGGTTTAACCCGATCGATATTCAAAATTCTCAATTCAAAATTCCCATGCACTTGCCTTACACCGTCATGCTCATCGTCCCCACCGGAATCGGGGCCTCCATCGGGGGTTATGCAGGAGATGCCTTACCTGTTGCTCGGGCGGTGTCTCAGGTGTGCGATCGGCTCATCACCCACCCCAACGTAATGAACGGGGCGCAGATGTATTGGAACCTGCCTAACGTTCTCTATACCGAAGGCTATGCATTGGACCAGTTTGCCGCAGGAAAATGGAACCTGCGGCCTGTCCATCAAAATAAAATCGGTCTGCTCATCGACAGCGGCACAGAACCCGAACTCATCACCCGGCATCTTCAAGCCGCAAACGCTGCAAAAGCGACTCTAGGATTGACGCTCACCGATTATGTCCTGACCGACGAGCCGCTGAATGTCACTCTTAAGACGGCAGCCTCGGGTGCAACCTGGGGCACGATTGGCAACCCCGATAGCCTTTTGCGAGCAGCGGATAAATTGATTCATCAGGCTGGAGCAACCGCGATCGCCGTCATTGCCCGGTTTCCAGAAGATCTAGTCGAATCAGACGCGTTGCAGGATTACCGTCAGGGTCAAGGCGTGGATCCCTTAGCGGGGGCAGAAGCAGTGATTAGTCATTTGATCGTGCGGCAGTTTCAAATTCCCTGCGCCCATGCGCCTGCATTAATGCCGTTGGATCTGGATGGTAGTATTTCGCCGAAGTCCTCAGCGGAAGAGCTGGGCTACACGTTTTTGCCCTGCGTGCTAGTGGGACTGAGCCGTGCGCCGCAGTTTATTAAAGCGGGCGGTCAGGGACGAATAACGGATCTCGATCGGCATTGTGTCGATGCGCTCATCTTGCCCGAAAGTGCCTGCGGGGGAAGCGCCCTCTTGAATTTTAGTCAAACATCGACTCAAATCATCACAGTCCGCGAAAACCAAACCCGGATGCAAGTGCCTCCAAGTGCGCTAGGAATCACCACTCGGTCCGTTGAGTCGTATCTCGAAGCGATCGGAGTTCTAGTGGCCACCCGTGCCGGAATCTCACCCGATGCGCTTTCGCCCACGGTTTGCGGGGTACGATTACGCTAGTTTCGTCATAAGAGTGTCTGAGTATGCAGCCCACCACCAATCGATCGCAAATCCTCCTGCTCCTAGGAGTAACGGCTATTGTTTTGATGGTCGTTTCTCAAGTGTGGCTTCGAGTGTCGTCCGTGGTGATGCTGAAGCTGACGTGGAACACCTCGGATTTCCTGCTGGGATTGGCATTAGCCCTGACTGTGAGCATCGCAAGCAGCTTCGTCTATCGCGTCTGGAACCCTTACCGTGAGAGCGCCAACTATTACCTTGACCTCATTCTAAATCCCCTCGTCTTGCCTGATCTCATCTGGGTGGGTCTCCTGCCGGGACTCAGTGAAGAACTGTTGTTTCGAGGCGTAATGCTACCCGAGTTCGGTCTCGATTGGGGCGGGATTTTACTGTCAAGCCTTTGTTTTGGCGCTCTCCATATGACGAATTGGCAACATTGGGCCTACGTGGTCTGGGCCACTCTGATTGGAACAGTTTTTGCGTGGAGTGCGGTGGTCACGGGCAATCTCCTCGTTCCAATCGTCGCTCATGTCCTCACCAACTGGATCTCCGCAATAGTATGGAAGACTCGACAGTCTAGTGTGTAATAAGGAACACAATTTCTTGGGTTGTGGACTGCATTTATATAAATTTCACTTAAAGTTTACATACTGATTTTATTGTAGTGAAAGCACTAGATTAAGCCAAATTTCTTTTTATAAGACCATATTTGTAAATCGTTGTAGTGCTCAAACTCTCAGTAAATCTACTGAAATATATTAATTTTTGGGTAAGTGTTTTTTATACATTAAATAAAATAGTAAATTATGCAATGATTACCTAGGTATTAAGTAATACCCTATGTTTGAGGAATACTGGCCCCCGTCCCTACCCCCCCTGCATGTGTTATGAACACCTATGAGACGATCGCGCAGCAATCTTGGCTGCTTCACAATTGGTTAGAGTCTGATCCGTTTTTGACCTATCGCGGATGGCAGATTCGAGCGTGCCGAGAAGGAACCGAATGGATCTGGGAAGTGGTTGAGCCACCGGAATATGGCTGTAGTTATTATGAGTCGGGGCAGCGTTATCCGTCTCGGTCAAAGGCATTGCTGGTCGCTAGGCAGTGGGTGATAATATTAGTGGTGAGTCATGAACTGGCGATCGTTTTGGACGAGTTTGAAGCAAAAGGCGTGCTGAGGCCCCAAGAATCCCAGGCGCTCTTGGCCAGTACGCAGATTCAATCTGAACGGGTAATGGCTTAGGGCTTTTTGACTCTAGAACTTAATAACAGGCTTATTTCGCAGGGTTTGATTCTCCAAAACCGCATTCACCTCTGCGCCGATCAGCATGGCAAACGCACTCAAGTAAAGCCATAACAATAAAATAATCACCGCCCCAACCGCTCCGTAAGCTTGGTTGTAATTTCCAAACGTACTGACGTAAAAGCGCAGTCCGCCCGAGACGATCGCCCAGACTCCTGTTGCCACCAAGACTCCTGGCACTATGGGAGTCCCGCGTTGCCAGCGGCTAGGTCCGTAGCGATAGATAAACCCTAAGGAGACGCCAACGATCGTCAGAGCGATCGGTAAGCTCAGCATCTGCCCCATCCACAGGAACGTTGTGGCAAATAACGGCAGGCCAACGGTGTTGTTTTGAGCGGCAACTGTCTTGGCGATCAGATTAATCCCCATCTCGCCCATAAACACAGTGACCACTGCCCCGATTAGCAAAATCATCGTTCCGACACTCAACCCGATCGCGACCAGCTTGGCCTTCCAAAAGGGGCGAAGCTGACGGCGGGAGATTCCGTGGATTTGGTCAAGGGCCGACATCATGGATCCCATTACGCTGGAGGAAGTCCAAATGGCCGCCGCGAAGCTGAGGGAAAAAAGTCCTTGGCTAGAGCTGCCTCGCAGTTCATCAATGACGATTTTGACCAGCGCCGTTGCTTCACCCGGAACTACGCCATCGAGATCTCGCACGACCTCCCGCAGTTGGGTCTCGGGTAAATTCAGCAAGCCGATCGCTGTTAGTAGCGCCAGAATAGCTGGAAAAAGCGAAAAAATGGCATTGTAGGCAATTTCAGCCGAGAGTCCCGGCAATCGATGCTGAAGACTGCGCCGGATGACGAATCCGATCCGATCGTAATGAAACGATCGAAGCCACTTAAGCAGGTCCCATTTGAGCAAATTAAGGTGATGAATAAGTCGAGGCGATCGAAGCATGGGTCAAGACTGAGAATACGTCAGGATACTGCTTTCTACTCTAGGGGGCAATGGATCACAACTGGATCTCCTAAAGGTCAGATGCACAATTGACTCCTGGTAAATTCTTGTACTATAGAGCAGATACCTTGAGTCAAGCCCGACGCGAAATGGAAGTTTAATCATGGAATATCGTCGATTTGGTCGATCGGAATTAGAGATTTCAGTGCTGTCCTGTGGGACTATGCGCTGCCTGGAATCCCAAGACTGTATGACTGAAACGATCGATTTGGCCCTAACTTCCGGCGTCAATCATTTTGAGACCGCCAGCGGCTATGGCCAAAGCGAACGGTTTTTGGGGCAGTCTCTTCAAGCGTTAAAGCCGCCTCGCAACGCCTACATTCTCACCACCAAAATTTGTCCAACTCCGGATGCCGCCAGTTTTGAGCACACTCTGATTGAGTGTCTGCTTAAGCTCCAAGTCGATCGCATCGATTGCCTCGCCCTACATGGCATTAACACGCCCGAACATCTCACCTGGCTCCAAAATCCTACGGGCTGCATGGCGATCGTGCGCGAATGGGTGGCGGCTGGAAAAATTAATCACGTCGGATTTTCAACCCATGGTTCACTGGATCTGATTCAGACGGCGATCGCCACCGATTATTTTGACTTTATCAACCTGCACTACGGCGTCTTTTTTCGCCGAAACGAACCCGCACTCACCCAAGCTCGCGATCGGGATATGGGGATTTTTATCATCTCTCCCGGCGACAAAGGCGGAATGCTCTACACACCACCTCCCAAGCTCGAAGCCCTTTGCACTCCCCTGACCCCGCTCGCCGCTAATTACCGCTTTCTCTTGAGCGATCCGCGTATTCACACCCTCAGCGTCGGCCCCGCCACTCCCCAAGAATGGGAACAACCGCTAAAGAGCATTACACCTGTTGACGGTGAGTCACACGTCTTTGCTCAGTTGGACCTCACACAAACTGAAACACTAGGATTAGATCACTGTAGTCAGTGCTACAAATGCCTGCCTTGTCCAGAAGAGATTAATATTCCTGAAGTCTTGCGATTACGAAACTTATCGATCGCTTACGATATGAAGGCATTTGGAGAATACCGCTATGGCATGTTTGAGAATGCAGGGCATTGGTTCCCCGGAAACAAAGGCAATCGCTGTACCGATTGTGGAGATTGCCTTCCAAGGTGTCCGGAGACACTGGACATTCCCACCTTGCTCCGCGATACGCACAATAGTCTGGCAGGGAAAGCCCGACGACGCCTATGGGAAACTTAAGCGGGAAACCTAAAGTTATAGATTTGAGCAGTTCTGGAACTTAAACGTAGCTGTCAGCTTCTGGTATAGCTAGATTTCATACACTTTCTACTCACAATCTCAAGGAGACGATCGGCATGACACTCGGTATCACTAATTGGCGATTAGCCATCGCCGTAGCAGGATGGGCGACGGCCTGGATGTCACCATTCCCGGTAATGGCACTCGATCGAGACCCTAATGGGTTTGATGTGAGGCAGTTTGAGTCGGGTTTCTGTGAGAAAAATTCAACCCTAGAAGGCATTAGCGATCGATTACCCGAAGATTCTAACGACCCAGCCTTTCATAATCCAAGTTTGTGGTTAGGACGCGATATTTTTGCTTATAAAACCAAGTTTGGAAAGAAGATTTTTGAGGGTTGGCTGGTTTGTCCGAGTAGCAATAGCGATCGGGGGCGCATTGATCTAATGGTGAATGGACAGTTGTGGAGTGTGTTGGATTATTTCGATCGCTATGAGTTGTTACACCAGTTTGGCATTTATAGTGACCGCTCAGATGTAAAATATCCGTCGGGCTATAATCTGCGTGTTTTTAACCGTCAAGGACGTAGCCTCGGCAGTTATACCTGTAACACATCGGCGTATGGGTCTGTGCCGCCCGTGGTTGCCAGCGGACGATCGGAATCTAATCCGTTTTTGCTGACTCGATCGTCAACAGGATTACCCAACTGTGCTGTTAAGCTAGATGATGCCAACAATGGGTTAGGAGTGAAATCTCGATCGGCTAATTAATTCAGAATGGCTAATGAGTTAAGAATGGTAATCTAGTTGAAAATGATCGATTTGGTGTTGTTGTGTTTAGGCAGTAGATTATGAAAGAGAAGATTTTGAGCTGGGTCAATTTATTTTTGATGGTCGATCTATTTTTTGTATTATTTTGCTTTTTTTGTTTTGTCGTTTCACTAATCGCTCGTGCGAACAATTTCCCAGTTCTGTTTGATTGGTGGTATCAGCTTTGGATGCCTGTGGTCCAGCCTGCCTTGGGTCTCCTGATGATGGGTGCCTTAGTCAGCGGTGCGGCAAGCTGGATTTCAAAGCGTTTTGGGACAACGGTTTGAATCGTAAGCTAGAAGTCGATTAAAGGAGACCCCCAAATCCCCAATTCTGGGGGCTTCGGAAATTTATGTTTCCCTAGAATCAGGAGCTATCCCATCCCTACAGCAGCGACTTCTAGAGGCAACTGATAGCCCTGTTCAAACGCATAGCGGACAAGCTGCGATCGATTTTCCAGTTGAAGCTTGTTTAAAATATTGCTCAGATGGGTCTGCACTGTGCGCGGACTGACAAATAGATGTTCCCCGATTTGCTTATTAGTAAAGCCTTGGATCACTTCCCAAAACACTTTTTCCTCAGCAGGCGTCAAGGGGAGCGGTACGGGAGTGGACACTTTGGGCAAGGCCGTTGCCTGCTGAAGGAGGCGCACAATTTCGGCATGAGTCCGGCGCGATCGCTCTAGCTGAGCCTCAATTTTGGCCATCAACTCCCGCGTCTCAAAGGGCTTAATGATGTAGTCATCGGCCCCGATTGAATGCCCCTGCACCCGATCGGCTAATTCTCCTCGACTCGATAGAAAAATCAACGGAACAAGCTGACCCGATCGCGTCATCCGAATCTGACGGCAAAATTCAAAGCCATCCATTCCTGGCATAAGGATATCGGACACAATCACATCGGCAGGATCGGCCTCAAATAGCGCAAGTCCAATCAATCCAGAGGCCGCCACTTGAACATTAAATCCTCGTTTGAGAAGATAGCGTTCTAGAGCCGTCCGTAAGGTAGTGTCGTCATCTACGATTAAAATCTTCTTCATGCGATCGGGTGTTCCAGAGAGACAGGCGGGTTGTTTTGTAAGAGTGCCCTGTGGAGAGGGAGAATCAAGAATAAAGAATGAAGAATAAAGAAGTTCCGGGGGAATACGGGTCTTGTGAAAGGGCTTGGTTCTGCAATGAGTGTGAAATCGGCTTGGCCTGTGCTAGCATATATCTACTTAGCTACGGCTAGGGCATGTAGCTCAGGGGATAGAGCATCAGGTTCCGGTCCTGAGGGTCGCAGGTTCGATTCCTGCCATGCTCGTAAAGAGCAGTTTGAGTGACATAAGCCAAATAGAAGTGCAAAACCCACGTTCATTTTCCGAATGACGTGGGTTTTATGTTTTAGACAATGACCCTTACTGAAAATTTGGCCAAGGATCTTACTCTAGTGAAACTCGAACCTTTATATTACACTTGTAATACGTTCAAATGTTCTACTCCATGCGGATAGATTCTTTAAGTCAAGGGAACTTTTTTTACCTAATTCGTCGGCTCAGCCGATCGATAGGTCAGGTTGAACCCGAGCAATCAGTTGGTCTTATTTAAATCGTCATGTCAGCTTCATAGCCTTGTGACATTAGACCTCTAGAGTTTAAGATATACGGTTTTCCGGGCAGGACAGCCCCACTCGTAAAATCCTATTTACCCTGGATGATAAGAGCAATCGAGTTTGAGTTCCTTGACAGAAATCGAGTCTGCGACCGGCTGACCGAGTTAAGAATCCCTTTACGAGAAATAGGAGTTGTATTATGATTAGTCCATACTCGACACGACTTCGACTTTTTTTGAGACTCGCTTTGAGTCACTCATCACCGCAGCATCCTTGATGTTTTCTATCTACAGGCCGTGCTTTTACTTTTTTAGGTTTTTATCCGGCTGTACGCTCTCCATGTACTGGTCAAATGTAGTCTGAATGCCCATTTCAAGAGTCAAAAGTCGCAGGTTTGTCTAAAGTTTTGATTCCAATGCACACCTTTTGGACGACCCTTTAATCCGATCTTTGCTCTACTTTGAAGTCCACCCCCAACGGAGTCTTGCCACCATGACCATTGCTGCCACTAAAACGAAATCTCAGGTTCCTACTTATTCGGCAGATATGGTTCGGACTTATCTGCATGAGATTGGGCGTGTCCCAATGTTGACCCATGAGCAAGAGATCATCTATGGCAAGCAAGTCCAGCAGATGATGAAGCTTCTAGAGGCACGCGCAACTCTAGCTAAAAAGCTGGGTGGTGAGGTGAACGATGGAGATTTTGCCACTCATTTAAAAATGTCGGAAACAGAGTTAAAAGCGCTGCTTCATCGCGGTCGTCGGGCTAAACAAAAAATGATCGAGGCGAACCTGCGTCTGGTCGTGTCGATCGCCAAGAAGTACCAAAAGCGCAATTTGGAGTTCTTAGATCTGATTCAAGAAGGCTCCATGGGTCTAGAGCGCGGGGTTGAAAAATACGATCCGATGCGGGGGTACAAGTTCTCCACCTACGCCTATTGGTGGATTCGTCAGGCGATCACCCGAGCGATCGCCCAACAGAGCCGGACCATTCGTTTGCCCATTCACATCACAGAGAAACTAAATAAGATTAAACGAGTTCAGCGGGAGTTGACCCAAGAATTAGGCCGTAGCCCAAACGTAACTGAAATTGGCGCACAGCTCGATCTTGACCCCTCCGAGATTCGGGACTACCTCCAACTATCTCGCACGCCTATTTCGCTTGACATGCGAGTGGGTGATAATCAAGATACCGAATTGATAGATCTCTTAGAAGACAGTTCGGTCTCTCCTGAAACCTACACCATTCAAAGCCTGCTCCGTCAGGACTTGCGAGCGATGCTAGCCGATCTTACCCCGCAGCAGCAGGAAGTGCTCCAACTGCGTTACGGCTTGGAAGATGGTATCGAACGATCGCTGGCAAAGGTGGGCGATTGTCTCAACCTCAGTCGCGAACGAGTTCGTCAACTTGAGCGTCAAGCGCTTGACTATCTGCGCCGTCGCAAAGGACTGGTTCAGGATTATCTGGCCTCGTAAATCATGCGGGGAGACTAATTTAGGTGATGGCGATTTAAACCATTCTTCACGAAAATTTAATATTACAAAAGAGATCCATTGGATCTTTTTTTATGGAGATGTGTCACATTATTCTAGTTAATCGCTTTATAGCAATGAAGCATGTTTAGTGTGTCTAAGTCTTAATACCCTAAACTGGCACAGCTCTAAAACTTAGTCCTAAGCGGGGATCATTGCTATGCAGACGATCGAGCTGAATGTCCCTTAGTCAGGGGCTCAAAGGCGCGTCCGATCTGGTGAAATCCTCCGATCGGCCTAACCGTTCTTCGTAAAATCCTGAGTCAGGCCAGATGGCAGACTGTCACTCTATGCCATTGCCGAAAAATGGTGACCATGATTTGATAGCTATATGGAAAGCTTTCATGTGGAAATGTTTGACAAGATTTTTATCTTCGCCTTACATCCTTCTCAAGAAAGGTCTCACCTAAATGCATAAGTTAGATTTTCTAGTCCCTATGTATTGAAAGAGTATTGACAGATGCGTTGACATTCGGACGCCAATCATTAAGGTTTGGTCTCTGTGTTCGAGCAGCGGATTGTTATCCAATTTTTATATCTAAACTTCAATTTAAATTCTGAGAGAGTACATCACCATGAACATTCCACCCTTCAGCACCCATGACATCAAACATGCTGTTGCTCAACACCGCCCAATCGCCTCTTGGATGGCCTCAGCAGCAGGTCTTCTGGTCGCACTGACCGCTAGCGTTGCATTCCCCACGAGCACGATCGCAGCTCCCGTTAGCAGCTTGCCTGATGGAACTTATCTTTATGGTGAGTCTGAACAGCCGAATCAGCCCGGACGCACTTATTTTGTCTTTGAGGTTTCCAAGGGTGAAGTCAGTGGCGCACTGTACTCTCCCAACTCCAGCTTTGACTGCACGTCCGGTAAGTTTGAATCTCAGCAAATTGCCCTTTCTGTGGTGGATACCTACGAAAAAACCAGCTACCCGATCGAAATTGGTACATTGAACGGTGGCATCGTCGCTAGTGCTGATCCGGTGGCTGAATTAGGACTAGATGGCATGACCCGTGTGATGGGAGAAATCAGCTCGCGCGATCGTGAAATCCTCTCCACCTGCAAAGCTTTTTTCTCAAAAAATAAGCCTGTAAAGTAGCCGTAATTCTAAATCCAAAATGGCTTAGTGATTGAAGTCGCCAGCCGCTTGATCGCTGGTTCTAACCTGACACCACCGCAGGAGCCTTGGTTTCAAGCTGAATCCCGACGACTTGGGTATGTGCGCCGCGTGCTTGGGTAACGCCGATCGTGCGTTGGGCTGATTCGATCATGGGACGACGAAGGCTCACTACCATGAACTGCGCTAAAGTAGCCTGATGCTTAATCATACGAGCCAGTTTCTCAACATTGGCCCCGTCAAGGAACATATCCACTTCATCAAAAGCATAGAAGGGAGATGGTCTGTAGCGTTGGAGCGCAAAAATAAAGCTGAGAGCGGTCAGGGATTTTTCGCCCCCCGACATGGAGGCAAGCCGCAAAACCTGTTTGCCTTTCGGGTGGGCAATTAGGTTTAGACCGCCATTGAAAGGATCTTGCGGATCTTCTAGTTGGAGACGACCATCGCCGTCAGAGAGCGTGGCGAAGATTTCCTGAAAATTGACATCGACCACATCGTAGGCTTCACGGAAGGCTCGAACGCGGAGGGTAGTGAAGTTTTCGATGCGCAGGAGCAGCTCCGTGCGCTCTTCTTCTAGGGTTCCGAGCTTGTCTGTCAGTTCTTGCAGGCGTTCTTGGGTCCGATCGTACTCCTCCAAGGCCATCATGTTAACGGGTTCCATGGATTGCAATCGGCGCTGCAACGATCGGATGTCATGCTGGAGGGCGGGCAGATCGCGGGAGGCGTCTTCGGGAATTTCAGGGAGCGGATTAGGGAGTTCTTGTTCTTGTTGCTGAAGCTGTTCGCGAATGGTTTCTAGCTCTTCGCGTTGGGCGAACACGCCTTCGTGGGTTTTGCCGCGCTGCCAGTCGGCTTGTTGGCGGGTGGTTTGCAGATCGCGCAGGGCTTTGTCAAGGACGTCACGTTTGTGGCGCTCTTCACCGAGGGTTTTGTCGAGTTCGACTAGGGAAGCGCGGAGGGTGATAAGGGCAGTGTTGATTTCAAGTTTTTGGGACTCAACAGTGGTGAGTTGTTGGAGAGTTGAGGTTTGTTGGAGGCGGAGTTCTTGGAGGCGGAGGTTGCCCTGTTCGATGCGTTCTTCGGCCCGGAGTTTTTGGTTGCTGTAGTCGAGGAGCTGCTGCTCTATTGATCGCAGGGCTTGATCGCGCGTTTCGACCTCGGTTTCGAGCTGCCGCAGTTCGGACTGGATTCCTTGCCATTCGCTGTGGTTTTGAGAGTGTTCGAGGTGTTCGAGAGCGCTTCGGAGGGCGGCGACTTGGGTTTCTTGCTGGGGGACTTCATCGGATAGCACCTCTAAGCGGGACCCGGAGTGTTCGGCCTCGGTTTGCTGCTGGGCGATCTGGGCGGTGAGGAGTTGGGTTTGTCCCGTCAGGCGATCGAGGTCTTGGATGAGTTGTTTGCTCGTAAGTTCGAGTTCTCGATGTTTTTGGCGGGATTCTATGAGTTGTTTGGTCTTGTTTTGGTGGGCGATCATGCCTTTTGCAATCGCATCTTCGCACCGGAAGAGTACCGTCTCGATTTCGCCTAGGCGACGACGCAGGTCAAGGACTTCAGACGAGTCACGGGCCTGCCCCGACCCGAAGTGCAGGGTGGATTTGCCGATGCTTCCACCCGTGAGCGCCCCGCTGGATTCCACCAGTTCACCATCAAGCGTCACCATGCGGAATTTTCCGATGTTTTGCCTTGCCCGATCGATCGACTCAAACACCACCGTACTGCCGAAGACGTAGGCAAACACATCCCAATATTGGTCGTCGCAATCAATCATATCGATCGCATAGCCCAGACAGCCATTCAGGGTTTTGAGCTTGGCGGCATCGGGAATTTGCGGCGCACGGATTTTGTTCAACGGCAGGAAGGTTGCGCGGCCAGCCCGCTGCTTTTTTAGAATTTCGATCGCGGCAGCGGCAATGGCGTCATCGTCCACCACTAGGTTTCCTAACCGTGCTCCGGCAGCAATTTCTAAGGCAAGCTGATATTTAGAATCTACCCGACCGAGTTGGGCCACTAAGCCTCGAATGCCGGATAGTTCTAAACCCAAAATGACCTGGGTGGCAAAGGTGCCTTGGGCTTCCTGAATGGCGTGCTTTTGGGCTTCGAGCTTGTCGAGTTTACGCTGCTTTTCGCGCTGTTCATTTTGCAATCGGATTTGCGTATCTTTTTGAATCTGCAACTCTTGATCGATCGTAGCGATTTCCTGGGCCAAGACCTGAACCATTTGTGTTGCAGAGGCTAGCTCTGTCGTGAGACGTCGCTGTTCTACTATTCGCTCCTGGCGTTGGTTTTCCAGTGCTGCGTTAGACCTGCTCTGCTCTTCAATTTGCTTCGTTAACTGCGACGATCGTTCTAGCAGTTTGGCTTGCTCAGTTCGCTGTGGCTCTAGGATAGACAAAATCAGGTCGATCTGGTGACGCAGAGCCGTTTGCTCTTGGACCCAAGCCTCGGCGCTCGCTGCCGACTGACTCGCTTCGGTACGGGCAAGTTCTAGCTGAGCTTGAGCAGCCGTGCGTGCGGCTTGGGCTGGCTGAAGGTCATGGGTTTCAAGTTGGGCTTGGGCCGTCGTTGCGGCATTCAATCGAGTGGTATTTTCGGCGACTTCCGTCTGGACGCGCGCGAGGGCGGTCTGAGTTTCGCTAGTGGTCTGTTGTAAGTCGTGGGTGGCACGATCGAATTGACGCAGTTCAGCTTCTCGGGTGGCAAGTTGGGATTGCAAAGCGATTTGTTCAGCTTCCCCGAGCGATCGAACCTTGAGATTGAGGACGTCGAGTTCTGCGCCCGTTTGCTTTATTTGGACTTCAGACGTTTCTATTTGCTGCGTTAAGGCCGTGATTTCAGCTTCGCTGCGGGTTATTTGCGCCTGGAGTTTGTGCGTTTGCTGCTGGGATTGTTGGAATTTAAACACCGCCTCCCACTGTTCTTTGGTCTGCATTTCGACCCGGAGTTTTTTGTACTTCTCCGCTTTGGCGCGGTCTTGCGACAGACGATCGCGTTGATTAATCAGTTCGCGCTCAACAATGCGATAGCGATCTTCGCGGTCTTTCACAGCATCAAGCTTCTCTCTAGCCTGAACAATTTTGCGATCGAACGACGCCACCCCCGCCAACTCATCAATAATCTCGCGCCGCTCGCGAGGATTCATGGAAATAATCCGCGTCACATCCCCCTGCAACACTACGTTGTAGCCTTCCGGATAGACTCGCAACCGATTTAGCTGCTCGTGCAAATCCGTCAACGTGCAAGATTCGCCATTGATGGAATAAGTCGAAGTGTAGGTACCCTGCTGAGTCACCCGCAGCTTTCGAGTGACGTTCCACTCGTTGTTTTCAATGACAATTTCTTGAGTGACATTGCCATCAATATCGGTTTCTTTCAGCAATTCCAAATCGTCGGACAAATCAAACGTCACGGTAACACTCGCTTCAACCGTACGCCCCCGTCCTGCCTGCGCTTGGTTTACCAAATCTGGCAATCGCTCCGCCCGCATTCCTTTCGACCCAGACAGCCCCAAACAAAACAAAATTGCGTCTAGAAGGTTAGACTTTCCGGACCCATTGGGACCTGAAATGACCGTGAAACCAGGCAAAATTGGAACTTGGGTCGTACCACCAAAGGACTTAAAATTCGTAAGTTCCAGACGTTTTACAAACACGTGGGAAGATGGGGATAGCGGGGACTTGGAATGCGTCGCATCGCAGACAGAGCTTGCACTTACAATGCGCTCTAGTGTAGTGCTATCTGGTCAAAAGGTGTCAAGAATTTGAAGATTCTGACCAATCCCTGCGTGAAACTACGTGAAATCAGAGAAAATTACGTGAAACACCGATCGATCTAGGCTTTTGCTCATACTACTATATAGTATTTTTGTACTTAAATTAGAGAAATTCTCTACCTCAAACGCTTAGACAAATAATCGGCGGTCGCTTCCACGAGGGCGATCGTGCTTTCATAATCCATCCGGGTCGGGCCTAAAATGCTGACGCTCCCAAGGGGTACAGGGCCTCGGTTATAGTTAGACGAGATGAGCGTACAGGAACGAATGGGTTCGAGTGTATTTTCTGTGCCAATGCGGATGGTGACGCGCTGGTGAGGCTTAGCGGGAACTTCAAAAATAAGCGGGACGAGCTGGCTTTGTCCGGCCTCTAAAAGGTGAAGAATCGTCTGCAACTGCTGAAGTTCTGAGAACTCGGGTTGGTTCAGGACATCTGCAACACCGCTGACCATGAGCTGGGTGGGCAAAATCGACTGGGCAAATCTGCGATCGAGTTCTTGAAGCATAGACCCAACCAATGAGCCGTACAGTTCAAATTCCTGCCCCAACTCGCGCCAGTCCAACTGCTGCAATTGGGCCAGCGATCGGCCTCGAAGCTGTTCATTCAGAAAATTAGACAAAACCTGCAATTCATGACTAAGCAGTTCCGCATCCAAATCCATTACTTCCGACGTTAACGGCACCATCACCGATTCGGTTTCATAATTATCCATCACCACGATCATCATAATGCGTTGCATATCGACTTGGACGAGTTGAACATGTTTCAGTTCCATCGTTCGGGTGAGGGGCAATGTGATTAACGTAATGTAGCCACTAAGGGTGGCTAAAATCTGCGAGGCTCCTTTAAAAAGGGCTTCGACACTCCAGGATCGTCCGTGAAGCTGGTCGGATAGGAGTCGATCGATCGAGGTGGTGAGCGGAAGCGGCTGGAGCAATTGATCGACGTAGGTCCGATAGCCCGAATCAGAGGGAACCCGTCCGGCTGAAACATGGGGCTGATACAACAATCCTGCTTTTTCCAGAAATCCCATCGCATTGCGGACCGTTGCCGAACTGGCCCGAATTGCATATTCTTTCACTAGGGATTCAGAACCCACCGGTTCGGCAGTGGCAATGTAGTGACGGATCGTAGCCGATAAGACTTGCTGCTGGCGAATGTTCAGAGCGATCCGAGTAGACATGGTGTGGTGTGTAGGGTGTGACGAGGAATGGAAAGTCTTAATTGTTCCTTAAGATAGCAGATCTTAAGGAAGGCGCGGGATCACAGAGCACGAAAAGGGTAGACGATTTACAAGGAGTGGGTTTTGAATAAAGATTTTGCTTGGCGATCGAAGTCGATTGAGGAGGCTGTAAAGAGGGGCGACACAAAAACGGTCGTTCTGCAAAGGCAAAAAATGTATTAAATGAAATAAATGTTGAAACGCTGTAGAGACGATGTTTGAGAACAGCCGATGAAACATCAAATGCGATCGTTTGGTGCCGTTTCAAATAAAGAAATTCAATGCTACGTCCTACCGGGTAGATCGGCAATACGGCGATCGCTAGTCTAGTATAGTAAGAACGCTAATGAGGAACCCGCATTTAGAAATAGAAACTAACACCAAAGACAACGGACAACGCGTCTACTAGAAGGACGGCATGAATCAATAAGTTTCCGATTAGTGCAAGCCCTCGCAATCAACCCCTGATTTAACCCGTTATTCAACCTGATTCAAAACCTGCACATACACCCACCCAATTGTTTCAAACAACACCCGTTTAAATCCTTCACTCTGCGTCCACCAGCGATCGGCATCGTAGTCTGTCGAGGGAACGGAAATGACCCCGAGTTCAAGTTGGGATTCGAGTGCCCGTTTGAACAGAATCCAACTGCGGCGGGCATGGACACTTTCACTGAAGAGATTAGCCGATCGATAGACAACGGGACTATTGGGACCCTGCGATCGTCGGAGCCACTGGCTTAGAGCAACGGCGGACGTGTAGCTCCGATCGCGCGGGACGCCAGCAGCGGGAATCGCAATAATCTGCTCTTTGGGAATCCCCATCTTGATCAGTGACGCACGGCTGAGTTCGGCAAAACTTTTGTATTCGGATAGATAGTATCCTCGTGGAAGCTGAGTTCCCGTCGTGACGATCGCTTGGTACGGATGAGATTTGAATTCCTGAGTCGCATCTTGCGCATTGCCATCGCTGACCCAACCTTCAACCACCAGCAGATCTGCATTGGCGATCGGTTGAGTCAGCGCGAGAAATCCATGAATATGGCTAACGAGTCCCCACACCACCACGATCACCAGCGCCAGCCCAAAGAGCCAGCCTTGCAGCGTAAGTCCAAGTCGATCGCGGCGGTTGATCAATTGAAAGCGGAAGAGTTTTGACATCAGATTTGACAGCCTATTTTGTGATGGGGCGCGATTTGGGTCTTTGGGTCAAATTTAGGTCACAGAAGCACCTACAATGATTTTCCCCACATAGCTACCAAAAACGGGAATGATTTAGCGATGCAATTTGAGGCCGATGGCACAGACACTGATTCGACGAGTAAAATCTTAAGCGAAATCTTGAGTGAACCCGAGACGATGAATTTGATCGTAACGGCACCGGGTGGGCGGCTCGATGGCTGCGTGGCCAAACTCGTGCCCGATTTTTCCCGCTCTCGACTCCAAAAGCTAATAGCCGAGGGTCAAGTGACGGTGAATGAAATCATCTGCGCGGACAAAAAGGTCAAGGTCAAACCCGACGATCGCATCACTATCACCGTGCCCCTACCGGAACCCATGGAGCTACAGCCGGAAGCGATTCCGCTGGAAATCTTGTACGAAGACAGTTCATTAATTATTGTGAACAAAGCCGCTGGAATGGTCGTTCACCCTGCGCCCGGACATCACACGGGCACCCTCGTCAACGCCCTGCTCTACCACTGCCAAGCCAAAGGCGAAACCCTCCCCGGCATTAACGGCATCCAGCGTCCCGGCATCGTCCATCGTCTCGACAAAGACACCACAGGAGCGATCGTCGTCGCCAAAACCGTCCAAGCCCTCCACCATCTCCAAGACCAATTCAAAACTAAAACCGCGCGCAGGTCCTACATTGGCATCGTGTATGGCGCACCCCGCGAAGAATCGGGAACAGTGAATGAACCCCTAGGACGCCATCCCGTCGATCGACAAAAGCAGGCGATCGTCTTGGAGGAAAATGGCGGGCGGTCTGCCATTACCCACTGGAAAATCAAAGAGCGCTTCGGCTACTTCACCCTCATGGAGTACGAATTGGAAACCGGACGCACCCACCAAATCCGGGTCCATACCATGCACATGGGCTTCCCAATTATGGGCGATCCGCTCTACGGTTCCGGTCGAAACATGGTGAATGTCAAGATTGCAGGCCAAGCCCTCCATGCATGGCGCTTACGGCTCATTCATCCACTGACAGAAGAAATCGTCGAAGCGATCGCCCCCGTCCCCAAAGCGTTCAATACCTTGGCAGACGTGTTACGTCGTCGATCGTTCTGTTCGCCGCGTTAAGACCCGGAGTCCCCCAACCCCCAATTCTGGGGGCTTCGGAATCATGTTCCCCCAGAATTGGGGGCTAGTAAGGGACATCCAAATTCGTCTATTTCACAATATAGAGCGACGGAATCGCTGAGACTTTTCCAGCATTCACCATGGCCTGATAAACGATCGCCGCCACTTCAGCTCGGGTCGCTTCACGGTTGGGGTTTAGCAAGTTGAGCGTAGGGTAGTTAACGACCACTTGTCGGCCTGTGGACGCCGCTACAAATCCCGTCGCCCAGCTTGGAATGGCTGAACCATCGGTGTACCGTGACAATACCGCCGTATCTCCTTCGCCAAACTCTAGACCGTTGGCGATCGCCACTAGAACTTGGACCCGAGGAATCTGCTGCGAGGGCTGGAAGAGTCCACCCGGATAGCCCGCCATAAAGCCGCCCCGAGACGCTGTCTGAATCGCCTCAAATCCCCAAAAGCTCGTGGCCACATCGCTGAAGTTGACCGCCGATCGTTTTGCTGGAGGGGTAAAGGCTTTGGCAATGATCGCAGCAAACTGGGCGCGGGTCACTTTCGCCTCGGGCCGGAAGGTATTGTCTTCAAACCCAGAGATAATCCCCTTCGCAGCCAGTTGGGTGATAAAGCCTTCAGCCCAGTTTCCTTTGATATCCGCAAAGGCTGGCGTAATCTCGTCAGGTCGTCCACCCACGACTTTGGCCGTAACCGTGACTGCTCCTGCAATTTTCTTGACATCAAGATCGTTTCCGATCGCCGAAACCGTTTGGCTCCCAACGTTATTGATTGCTTTCTCACCATTGTTTTTGATGATGTTGTCGCCGTTGCTCTGAAGGGTGCCCACATTGGGGTTGCCGTTAGTCGTGATGACGATACCGTCGCGCTGGTTATTGCTGATGACATTGCCGCGCAGGATGGGTTGGGCGCTGTCATTGATGTAAATCCCGTCGGTGTTGGAAAGGATCTGGTTCTTTTCAATCAGCGGCGTGGACGTGCCTCCGATCGAAATCCCAAAGCCTGTCTCCTGCATTAAGTTTCCACGAATGACGCCCTGAGACGATTTCGTGATAGAAATGCCGTTGCCTTCATTCTTAAGGAAGACATTGCCCTCGATCAGAGGATTTGCGGTCCCTGTTAAGAAGATGCCTTCGCGCTTGCTATTAGTAAAAGTGCAGTTTGCGATCGTAGGATTAGTCGATTCGATCCAGATTCCGGTCCCGCGCGACAGGATGTTGGTCACATTGATGCCGCGAATGGCGCTGTCCACTGCCGCGACGATCGTAATGTTTTGCCGTGCAAAGGACAGAGTATTGACGCTGCCGCCGCCGATAATCGTAGTAGTCGTGCCTTTGTTGGGTTCATCGCCGCGCAACGTAATGCCCGGTCGCAGAATGAGCGGAAAGACTTCGCCGCCTCGGGCTGTATAGCTTCCGGACGCCAGTTGAATGGTTGTTCCAGGTTCAGCTTGTTGCAATGCATAGGTGATGGTCTTCAGCGGGGTGGCTTCTGTTTTTCCGGATGTGGGACCATCTTGACCGAGGGCTGAATTGACATAGACAACGCTGGTGCCCACTTGAGCCATCTGCATGGCAGAGGATGCTTTAGCCGCAGTAAGAGGTAAGGCCGAAACTGATCCGGCGATCGTCACGGCTAGGCTCAGTAAGCTCATCGTAACGATCAAGCTGCGAGAGGCCGAGCGGTGAGATGCCAAAAACAAACAGTTTTGCAACCAATGACCCTGAAACGCCATAAAATTTTGACTCTATTGTGAATACGTATTTCTGAGAAAAATATAGCGCACTCAACCCCAAACGAAAGAGTTTTATCTCGATCGATCCCCATCAATCTCTTAATAGTCAATAAGCTAGTGTTGCTAAGGTTTCTCTTAGATAAGTATGAACCAGCATTTCAAGAGTCATTTCTTGAAGGATATGATCGCCTTCACGCTCTAGCTGCCAGCTTTTGAAGCCAGAACTCCCAGCGATCGCTTTTTTCAGACCTGTCCAAGCCACCTGCTCAGAGAATTGCTCCGCTCGCGCATCAATCGGAAAACTCGCCATATCAACCTTCACACAAAATGACTTGGAACCTAAGGACGTTCTGATCCCTCCTTTCAGCATCTATGAACTTGTTCTTTGGCGCTGTGTCGAAGAGAACTATCCTCATCCTATCGTTATTTAGAGGTCGATCGGATGCTACTAGGGATCTGCGTGAAAACAACCTCTCCTTAAAAACTGCTAGTTCTACTCCACGAACCAGCAGCCTTCTAAAGATTCTGCAGCCACTAGAGGGTAGAAGCCCTAAGCCGTGTGATAGGGCTTGACAGTGGGAGTCGCTAGGCGTTGGGCTTTCATGGTTTGAAGCTGATTGAGAAGGGTTTCAGTTTCAGCTTGCAGCGACAGAAAACGCTCCTGTTGGTCGGCAGGGTAGAGCACTTTGGCTCTTGATGCGTCCTCGCCTTGACCTTGTGAAGTTGCAGATATCATTGTTTGAGTACTCATTTTTTATTCACACCGTGATTTTATATTAACTGGGCACGAGTTAAATTTTGTGTCAATTGTATTACATTCTTGCAACACATTTTTCGTATTGCCTCTCCGCCCACCGAATTGACCTCGCTCGGTCCCGGCTATCTGAAGCAGTGATGTTGGATTGAATCCTACACCTTATAGAAAGAGTTTTAAACAAAATCTGCTTCACTGGCTGTAGAGCTAAGGATTCTTCAGATGACTTATACGGTCTGACCTATAGACCTAATAGTTGTCTAACCTATAGTTGTCTAACCTATAGTTGTCTGACCTAATAGTCCTCTGATCAGTCACTCTGACCCGGATTTGCAGGGAGAGGTTCCCGGAACGCCACGGTTAGAAAAGTCGGGGCAGTAAAGAAACCCGCATCAGGGTACACTGTGAGCCTAAGGTAAGTTCGAGATGAGTGCAACCCAAGTTCAACCCAAGTTCCACCGATCGCTCGATAGACCATTCGACCAACGCCTAAAGTATCCCTCCTATCACAACTGTGACTATGAGCCTGTCTGCTACTGATGCCATGCATAAACCTGTTGCCCAACGCTGGGATGGCTTAATTGAAGCCTACCGTTCTTACTTGCCTGTAACGGATTCGACGCCGATTGTATCGTTATGTGAAGGCAACACGCCGTTGATTGCGGTTCCTTCGATCGCAGCAGAAATCGGTCGTGGGGTCCAGGTCTACGTCAAATATGACGGTCTCAATCCCACCGGAAGCTTTAAAGACCGAGGCATGACCATGGCCGTAACCAAAGCTAAAGAAGCCGGAGCCGAAGCAATTATTTGCGCTAGTACCGGAAATACTTCTGCGGCGGCGGCAGCCTATGCAAGACGGGGCGGACTGAAAGCGTTTGTGCTGATTCCTGACGGTTATGTTGCCCTTGGAAAACTGGCTCAAGCGTTACTCTATGGGGCAGAGGTCTTGGCGATTAAGGGCAACTTCGATCGTGCCTTAGAAATTGTTCGTGAGATGTCGGATAAGTACCCAATTACGCTCGTCAACTCGGTCAATCCCTACCGTCTCCAAGGTCAAAAAACGGCGGCGTTTGAAGTCGTCGATGTTTTGGGTGAAGCGCCTGACTGGCTCTGCATTCCAGTGGGAAATGCTGGAAATATTAGCGCTTACTGGATGGGCTTTAACGAGTACCATGCCGAAGGTCGCTGTAAGAAACTGCCCAAAATGATGGGGTTTCAAGCGGCTGGGTCTGCTCCTCTAGTCGAAGGAGCCATTGTTAAGAATCCTGAAACCTTAGCAACGGCGATTCGGATTGGCAACCCGGCAAACTGGGAAAAGGCGATAAACGTCCAAAATACCAGTGGTGGAACCTTCAATTCAGTCACGGATGCGGAAATTGTTGAGGCATACCGAAAGCTCGGAGGCAATGAAGGGATCTTCTGTGAGCCAGCGAGTGCGGCATCGGTGGCGGGGTTGCTGAAGCTCAAGGACCAAGTGCCGACGGGGGCAACCGTGGTCTGCGTGTTGACGGGAAATGGGCTGAAGGATCCTGATTCTGCGATCAAGTACAGCGACAATCATTTCTATCAAGGGATTGAGCCAAATCTTGCATCTGTTGCAAAAATCATGGGGTTTTAGGCAGACGGTTTTATCAAAACGTTTTTTAAGCCAATCCACAAAAAACCTCTTCTTCGGGAGAGGTTTTTGTCGGTGAAGCTAGATTTTTAAGTGGGCTTTAGAACATCCATAGCGTCGGCTAGGGCCATGGTGAGATCGCTGCGGGTTTTCTCATGAGCGTATTGCTCTAATTTAATGGCTTCTAAGGCCCGATCACGATCGATCCACACCTCAAAAAGTTTGGCTTTCAGCTCATTCATGTTGAGCATTCCTTCGATTTGGAGAGCGATCGCGCTATCTCCGATATTGGTATCGAGTTGAGGCTGAGTGCGGAGATCCTGAATTTCAGCCTCTAGCTTAGCGATTTTTTGCTGGGCGGCGGTTACTTCGGCACGGCGCTGTTGGCCCTCAATTTCGTAACACGATCGCCAAGCCGTGGAATGCTCCGTTGCAGCGACTAACTCACTATTGAGATCGGCAATTTGTTGCTGGAGCGATTTGACTTCATTTAGCCACTGTACGACGGTCTGATTTACAGGCATCGCCGGGATCGGGGCCTCATTGGGAGTCTGGGGGCTGCTGCTGTCTAGAGAATCAATCATGGAAAGGCTACCGTCATGTGTCCCCGAATAATAGTCCCAAAATTAACTGATTGATTAATTCATTACATTCTATTTCCAGTCTTTCGCTGCTTGGTCCAAGACATAGCGCGAAACGGTTTCAATTTCTACTGGAGTAAGCTTAGTTTTGTAGGCCGACA
>JAYVVL010000283.1:0-3805 GCA_043787035.1 Synechococcales cyanobacterium | reverse complement strand
AGTCGATCGGTGGTTAAGGTCCGCAGGGTTATTTCAGTCTTGGATGGTAATTCGCCAAACTTTGACTTAAGCTGCATAAAAAGAATGTCTAGAAACGCAGTTTCTCGCCCTTCTTCAACGCCTTCAGATTTCACCTCTTGATAAAACCGAGTCTGTTTGAATTCATCGATCGTGTAATTCAGCATAGCGTTAACCTCATCGCGACTTAAAGTCGTAAATTTGTAGACTAAAATGGTTGCGATCATCTCTACTATGCCATCTCCATTCAACTGTCGCTTGGCGCGATCGGTCATCTGCTGCGCCTGAGCGATCGCCTCATCTCCTTCCAGAATCGTCAGAACTAGAAGCGCCATCTCCAATGGAAGCTGGTCGATTTTTCCAATTTCATCTAGGTAGATCGGTAGGATACGCCCGCTGTGGAAGGGTTCGGGTGGGACTTTGGTGGTCGGTTGTTCGATCGATCGCGTTGGGTAAAGGGCGATCGCCTGCCAGTCGTTGAATTGTTCGGTATTTCGATAGGTATAGATGCCGATTTCGCTGAACATTCGTTCGTAGAGCTTAAGATCGGGCTGCATTTGAATTTCGCTAAATACAACGGTGCCGCGATTGTTAGGAGGAATGAGAACACCATCAATGCGAAAACTGGTTTCCTTCACTTCGATCGATTCAAATCGATAGCCTGCGGTGTTTGGCGGCGGTGTTGGAAGTAGGTCAAGCAGCAAGGTCGGAGATTGCTGAAAGATGCGGTAGAAGAGGGTATCGCGTTTCATACGATCGTATGGGTTGAGTCTAGAGTGGGACGATCGTACCATCCATTCTTGAGACGGCTGAATCTTTGCTGATGACCGATCGATCGAACCTCACCCTTGTTTCTGACGAACTCAGCAAACGTCAGGATTTCGTGCGCGGTCCTGTGGCAATGCTTTCACTAACGTGTAGATTGGGTCTGCGATCGGCATTTCACACCTCAAGGATAATGAACCTAAACCTACTTACCTTTACGCTGCTAGGAGAGGAGAAATTTGCCATTCAGCCTCCAATTAGGCGCTGAATGGATTCTACAGGGCCTCCAAAATATCATGTTGACAATATAGTACAAAACAACTAATCTATAAATAGTTGTTTTGTACTATATTCTGAGCATCATGAAGCTAATTAACTCCAATGAAAAGAATGCCAGAGAACAATCTGTTTCCACGATGTCTAATAAAGCTAAAGAGCATCGGTCAGAATCCAGCATAGATATTGATGTAGACTTGGCAATTGAAAAACTGCGAGTAGAACAGCATTTAGCAAATCTGGTAGGAGAAATTAGAAAAATAAAATAACTATATTTTCCGGACGGCATAAATATCTCATGAATTAGGTAAATGAAAACCTATCTAATTGAGAGAAGATTCTATGCCAGAAGAAGAGCTGAGTATTCAAATTCTTAAGTCTAAAATCAAGCTACGTGAACTAGAGACAAAGATTTCTAGTATAACTGAAATAATCAATAACAAGAGAAAAGCTGATTCTACAAAAATCAAAGAAATTAGAGAGATAGTTTAAGAGTTTCATACATAAAATTATTCTCTTTCTCTATTAGTTGATATCTTAGACAAGATGCATGAAAATTCAGAATTTTCATGCATCTTTGACTTTCTATGTCAGAAAATTAAAAATTAGATGTAAATCTATCTATAACTTGGCTAAATTTAGCCTTTAGGTTATTATCCATATTATATGAATTAACAACTCTATTTTTTAAGTATTCGAGAAGATTTCTATAGAGATGACTTAATTCATTTCTATCATTATCGTCATCCCAGAAAAATCTGAGCGATACATCTTTTAAATCAATAACATACTTTAAATAGTTGTAATTCTCATTATTATCTTCCTTTACTAAAGCCATTGGAATCACAGAAATTAAAGATTCTATAGACCTATCCATAAATTAAATTAGCTCAAAAATAGGATGTGAAATACAGCATAAAATCCTTAAGTTCTTTAGCTAGATTTGGTTTTAGGATTTTAAAGTAATTTAAAATAAAGAAATAATTTTAAGTCCTGTTTCAACTACTTTTAAGCAGTTGCTGATAGGAACAATACTCAAACCCTGATTCCGTCGTTCCAAAAAAATTCTCTTGCTCTGAAATAATCTTAGTGAAATCCTCTGATACCTTTGCACAGCCTGACTTACAAATTTATGGATAGGTCTTATGGTTAATTCAAGTCTATCATAGTGATTAGATTCAACTAATTTTTTCTTAAGTGAAGTAGAAATTTCTCTTGAAATATATCTTTTTGAATCTCTAAACATCTCATCTTCATAGCCTTTTAAAAATGACTCTAAACGGCTAACTGATTCAGTTACATTTCTCCTCCTCTCACGGCGAATAGATTCAAGTTTTTGCTCTAAAACTTTTAAGCTTTCCTGTGCATCTTTATATTCATTACATAATTTACTAAGTTGCTGAGAAAGAGAGCCTATTTTATCTGGTAAAAATTCAAGTTTTTCACGATCGTATGCTATTTGATACTGTAACTGAGCATCCTCAATTTGATTTGTGTCTAACTGTTTTCTCGTAATTCCTAGAACCAATCGAGCCATGGAATTGGCTAAACTCCAATCAACAAAAGTACGATCCATTAGATGTTGAGCGAGAAATCCAGGTGCATTACTTGGAATAACTACATTAGGTAAAAGAATAGGAATGATAGAATAATCATCATTAGAGAAGTTTTGAAAGATATCTTCAACTTCTTTTACCTGGTACGCGCCTAATCCATGCTCCCCTATAAAAATAGCAGCCGAATTGCTTGTGGATATGACATTCGCAATTTGTGGTCGCCAGAGTGTACCAGGTAAAGTATCAACCTCATCCAGCCAACATTGAATATCTAAGAATTTTAGTGCCTGGGCTACTGCACGGACAACAGATTTATCCTTACTATTATGGCAAAGGAATACGCCGTATTTTGAGGAACTCATAGCTCAAACGATTAATTTATCTGTCTGTTGGTAGAAAAATTATAGCAGTATCTAGGTTTAACTAACTACTCACTCCCGCAACCTCAGCCAACGCATGAGCATAAACCTCCAGTTCCCCCCGCAACGCCGACAACTCTTTCCGTGCAACCTTCTCCTTAGCCCACAACGCCTCATGCTCCTTCGGACTCCGATCGATCGGACGTTGCGCCTCCCAAATCTGTAACACCGGATGCCAATGACTCAAAAACGGACGCAATCCCTTATTGAGAACCGCGATCGCCAAACCTCCCACCGAATCATGGGTCGCCCCCACATCTGGACCCGCCTCCCGCAAAATCTGCCGCGTCGTCCCAAACAACGTATACAGCGAATTCATCGCCTCCCGCACCAACCCCGCATCATCCGCCAATTCCTGCACTGCAATGCGCGTCACCAACTCCACATACAACGCCCAAGCCGCATTCCGCTGCGTCGAATCCGTCTCCCACTCCGCAGACCCCAACCCAAACGGCAAACTCACCGCTACTTTCTTTAACTTAGCCGGAGACCCCTTACTCATGGCGCTGCATTCTCACTGTGGATAACAGTCCCATTATATGAAAACCGGCCCTGATCAGCCGATATAAAAAGGAGGCCCCTACTCAGAACCTCCTTCCATTATGACCGATCGCTTCTCCCCACTTCTGCACCCCTCTACTGAACGAGAGGAGCGCCAAGGGTGAAGTTCTCTTATTTCTTGCCAGAACTCGCAGCAAACTTCTTATCCAGCTTCCGCAACCGCACGGATTGAGGCGTGATTTCCAGCAGTTCGTCTGAACCAATGTATTC
>JAYVVL010000282.1:0-3811 GCA_043787035.1 Synechococcales cyanobacterium | reverse complement strand
AAGTAAATTCTGGAATCCAAAAGGGCGGACCATAGCGTTATGCAAGTTAACCAACTCGGCTTTCTCGCCACACTTCTGTTCGTTCTCGTGCCATCGGTATTCCTCCTTATCCTCTATATTCAGTCTTCTAAGCAAGCTGACTAAAGAATCGGGTTTGCGGTCATTCCGCCTAATTGGCATTCGCCCATTCAACAGTAGCCTCCTTAGATATTAATTTCTGAGGGGGCTATTCTTGGTTTTAGATCGAGTCGATCGCCTTATCCTCTTCCGGAGCAATCTGAGAACACAAGGTCTGGAGCTTATAACGTGGAATATGAGGCCATCCGCCCTTTTCCTCGACCACTCGAAGCAACTTGAAGAGCTCTTGACGATTCTGAGGCAGTGCCTCTTGAAAGGCACCCTCTGTCACCTCACGGTGTAACCGCTCTAGCAATCGCAAGATATCGACTAAGGCAATGGCATCCCCGCGCGATGCCTCTACTGCTTCGTGGACTTGCTCCACCAGCGCTGACAAATTCCGAGTACTTCCTTTCATTTTATCGGGGCCTTCACCCGCCACTTCTAGAGCTTCATCTGTCTAACGTTTGGCCAACGTTAATTTTGGCTAACGTGAACGATCATCAACGACGGGTCATAATGCCTCCCATCGTATTATGTTCCCTCCATCCGCCTTCTAGTCACCCTATCGTGGGTCATGGTCCCGCACAAGCCCATCTAAAATATGACTCAGTACGACCGTTTCCTTAACAGTAGTTTACATTTAAGTCCTCAAGTCAAGGAACGGGGAGCAAGCCATGTACAATGCAAAAAAGAGTTTGCCGAATTGACTTTTGAGGTTGACCATGAGATACCGCGCACTGATTGCAACGCTGCTGGCTTTTTGCCTCAGTATCTTCATCACGGCTTGTAGTGATGCTCCCACGACCAAGGAAGGGATGACCTACGAGGAAGTGCGAAACACTGGGTTAGCCAATAGCTGTCCAACAATAGAAGCCAACGCCCGTGGCTCGATTGTCTTTGGAGAGGGTGACAAATACACGCTCCAAAATCTATGCCTTGAACCCGTCAGCTTCGCCGTTAAGGTTGAAGGTGAAAATAAGCGTCAGGCTGCGTCCTTCGTTCAAGGTAAAGTGATGACTCGCTTCACTTCTTCGATCGATTCTGTCAGTGGTGACCTGAGCGTCAGCGGTGACGGCAGTTTGACATTCAAAGAGCAAGATGGGTTTGACTTCCAAGCTGTGACGATTCAAATGCCGGGGGGCGAGCAATTCCCCATGTTATTCACGATCAAAGGCTTAGTCGCTACGAGCCAACCGGGTATTAATGGGATCAATTCCTCGACCGATCTAAAAGGTGAGTTTCGCGTGCCGTCCTACCGGACATCGAACTTCCTCGATCCCAAAGGTCGGGGTCTAACGACAGGGTATGACAACGCCGTTGGCCTGCCCGCCGGTGCAGATTCGGAAGAACTGGTTCGAGAAAATAACAAGCGCTTTTTAAGTGCGAAAGGAAATATCTCCTTGCAAGTCACTAATGTAAATGCAGACACAGGGGAAGTTTCCGGAACCTTTGAAAGTCTCCAGCCTTCGGAAAGTGACATGGGATCGAAAGAACCAAGCGATGTCCGAATCCGGGGAACGTTCTACGGACAGGTTTCTCAAGCTTAATATGAGCTAAATGAGTAGACAGACTTAACTCGTTTTTCTACCAAAACTCATTTTTAAAATATTAAGAAGGGATGAAGTTAAGCTTTATCCCTTTTTTATGTCTGAAAGGCGATCGGGGTTCACTATACAATTTGGACTAGCTTTACGTGTAAACCCACTTGAGCAGGGGGTTGATTAGCTCGTAGGTTAGAGAAGCTCAAGCAACTGCTTCTATTGATCGGATAAGACTACGATTCGATCGAACACTAGAAGGAGTCCCCTTGGAACGCTCGATGATTTTCCTTACTGATTCTATAAATCGTCATGCCTGAATCCATCACTCTCGATCTCAAAAATGAAAGCTTGTCACTGCTCAGACAGTATCAGCAGCAGCCCTCTGCCAAGCTGCGCAATCAAGTCGTTGAACTGAACTTTGGACTGGTCCGAAAAGAAGCCTACCACTGGGTTAATCAGTGTCAGGAAAGCTATGAAGACTTGGTTCAAGTGGGGTCTCTAGGTTTGATTAGAGCGATCGAACGCTTTGAAATTAGCAAAGGAAATGCGTTTAGTTCCTTTGCCTTACCTTACATTCGTGGCGAGATACAGCATTATCTACGGGACAAGAGTCCCTCCGTCCGGATCCCTCGGAGATGGCAAACTTTACAGCGTCAAGCACTTCATGCTATTCGAGCACTCCAATCCAACCTGAAGCGATCGCCGACTGATCTGGAAATTGCCGAGGCGCTAGATATTGAAGTAAATGAGTGGCAAGACGTCAAAGTTTCTCTCAAAAATCGATCCATCATGAGTCTCGACGCGCCGATCGCCGATGACGATAATGGCGCTGTCTCCCTAGGCGAGATGATGCCAGATCACCAGTACCGAAGTTTTCAGCTTGCCCAGGAAGACCAAATCCGAATTCAGCAGGCAATGCAGCAACTGGAGAACCTGACTCGACAGGTGCTAGAGTTTGTTTTCCTTTATGACTTGACTCAGAAAGAAACGGCTGAGCGCTTGGGCATTAGTTCTGTCACTGTTTCCCGCCGGGTCAAAAAAGGACTTGAAGCAATGCAAGGACTTTTAGGGGGATCGGAAAACGATTAATTGACTCTTGCGGATCAATCGGAAGGTCAAAGAGGAAGATTAGACAGGGAAATCACGCCTGACTATGAGAAATTAGTTGGTTCCTAAACCACATTGGTCACGTTTCTAAAAATAGGGGGTATCGTAAAAGAAAGTTTTGTAGGGACTAGAAATGCGTATACCTGCTGCTTGGATGATCGCAGGTGCAATCGCGATCGGGTTAACATCCTGTGGTGAAGAAGAGACCGCCAACGTGCCTAACCCTTCAGTCAGCCCTTCTGCCGCTGAATCGAGTGCATCGCCTTCACCATCAGATCCGAAAGCTCAAACTTTTTCTCAGCCTTTAGTCGCTGGAAAAGGTGGCAAGGACGGCAAAGATAAAAAAGTTGCCACTAAAAGCTTAAGCGTTATATCGGGGTTGACTAAATCAACCGATCCAGATGAACAAGCTAGAAAAGCTCAAGCTGAAATTAATTCGACTAAGGCCACTCGCAGCGATCCATTTACGAGTTTGCCACCGCTCATTGCCTTCAAGACGCCAAAAGTTGAGTCGTCAATGCCCGTTGATCCCTCGGGTTCTTCCAATGGTGGCTCGACCCCCATCGGTCGCAACAGTGCTGGATCCGGCGTTAATGTCGGGCGTTCTGCTGAGAAGGCTCCGACGCCGTCCAACATGCCAGAAATGCCTAAGTTCCCTGATGTGATCAGACCTAAACCGATCGCACGTCAAAAGACTGCTAGTCGTCCTCTAGCCTCCAGTCCGCTCAATGGCCGACCTGGAGTACCCGGTGGGATTCCGATTATGCCACCGATTCCGCAACCGACCTTGGCTCGGGAAGTCGAAGTGACGGGGGTTGTTACGATTGGACGTAGCACTCAGGCGATCGTCCGAGCACCGGGCGAACCTAGCAGCCGATATGTGAGCGCTGGTCAGCGTCTTGCAAATGGCCAGGTTCTGGTGAAGCGGATTGAGATGAATCCAGGTTCCGATCCTGTCGTGATTCTGGAAGAGAATGGAATGGAAGTTTCCATTATGGTCGGATCTAAGAAAACGGCTAAACCCTAGACGATCGTCCTGAACA
>JAYVVL010000281.1:0-10608 GCA_043787035.1 Synechococcales cyanobacterium | reverse complement strand
GGTGAGATCTGACTCATCTTTAAAGTCTATAAAAAGAACTTACAACTCATAAGTACTTTTTACCTTAGCGTACGACTCAAATGGTCTGGACGTTATTTTTTGCCCGCAGCAGCGCCCGCTTTAGGACGTTTCGCGCCGTATTTCGATCGACTTTGCTTCCGATCCTTCACACCAGCGGTATCGAGTGTCCCGCGAATGATGTGATATCGCACCCCTGGCAAGTCTTTCACACGACCGCCGCGAATCATCACGACAGAGTGCTCTTGCAGGTTGTGACCGATGCCTGGAATGTAGGCTGTGACTTCAAACCCCGAAGTTAACCGAACCCGAGCCACCTTGCGGAGTGCTGAGTTGGGCTTTTTGGGGGTGGTGGTGTACACGCGGGTGCAAACACCACGACGCTGAGGACATGACTTCAGCGCAGGAGATTTAGTTTTCTTGCTGGCGCGATTGCGCTCATCACGAATAAGTTGCTGGATTGTGGGCATCTTATTGCCTTAAATTTTGGCTATTACCAAACTTTCAACGACTACTGATATTACCAATGGAACTCTAGTTCTGTCAATATTTGAATGAGATTCCACAGCCGCAGGTCTCTACAGCTTGGGGGTTGTCAAAGCGAAAGTTGCCCCCCATCAGGTCTTCGGCATAGTCCACAGATAGGTCTTGCAGGCGTTGTAGGCTGGTGGTCTCGATCGCAATATGGCCCATTTCCAGATTCACTACTCCAAAATTGTGAGGAATTGGCTGAGCCATAAATGTTAAGCAATAGGACGTCCCCAGACAGCCTTTATCCTGAAGCGCAATGCAGAGATACGCGTCAGGGGTGGCTTGGCGACGGCGCAACCGATCGATTTCAGACAGAGCAGCGGGACTAAATTGAATCATGATGGGGTCGGATCATCGGGATCCAGGTGATCAGGGCTTACTTATCCTAATGGATTCACGCAAGAAGAATGTTTTGAAGCAGGGCCACCGAGCGCGCGATTAAGAAAGGCCATCAAAAAACGCGATGGACCTCTCATGTTGGGTCCACCGCGTTCTAAGCCATATCTTAAATCCTGTTTAAGCTGGGTTGATGCGAGCATAATCGTCTTGGAACCGAACAATATCGTCTTCGCCGAGATATTCACCATTCTGAACCTCGATTAAAATCAGCGGAATCACGCCAGGGTTTTCTAGGCGGTGAGTAGTGCATTGGGGCACGTAGGTGGATTGATTCATGCTGAGGACGAGGTCTTCACCGCCACAGCTTACTCTTGCGGTGCCAGATACAACGATCCAGTGCTCACTCCGGTGATGGTGCATCTGAAGGCTGAGGCGATGACCGGGCTTCACTTCAATGCGCTTAATTTTATACCCACGTCCCTCTTCCAAAATGGTGAACGAACCCCAAGGACGGAGTTCAGTAGCCGCAACGCCTTGAAAGGCCGATGGCGTTAGCGTCAAGGTGGTCGGTAGGGTGGGCATTGGAGCGACCTGTTGAGATTGAGGCATTGTCGTGAGTCTCCTGGACGATAGTTAGGTGATGCAATTGAGTCTTCTAGCTTTGAGCCTCTGACTCGTCGGCCTTCATTGAATTGCAGTCATTTCTCATTCAAACTAACAAATCTTTTTTCGGGCGGCGAGTCTCCTAAGTGGAATTCATCGGAAATTTACTAATTTTCAAGGTCGTGTAAAAATTTTCACTGAAATGGCTAAGTAATGTTGGGTCCAGGATTTCGGTTCATTTTCTCGACTTAGGTCATGAAGTTTAGCCATGACTTGAGCGGAAACTATTTGGGGAAAACGCCAATCGCGCTGTGAACCCTGGCGCTGCTGCGAGAAGGCCGATCCATCACTTGGCCGCCTAGCCCTCCAAGATAGAGCGTTGTGGAACTTCCTCCGTCAAAATTTAAGGCATCGGTGGCTCCAAGCTGCTGCATAATTTGCGCAAGATCACTGAGACTCGCACCAGGCATCCCAGTGGTGTTATGGACCGACACCATGAGGAGTTTGCCGCTGGGTGTTCGCCCGATCGCACTACGAGCTGCCCGTTCTTTGGCAAATGCGGGGCTAAATTTTTCACCGATGGCATCTAAGACAATTTGGCGATTTTGGATCAAGAGCGGTCCGCCGCCTAGCACCTGTGGAAAGGCTGAAATGCCATTGGGCGTCTCACTCATGCGGACTTGAACGGCTGACCCTACGGCGATCGAAGCCGCCAAGGTCCGGTTCGATCGCACGGTCAGAAGGTAGCCACCGCTGGGAATGGGGACGAGTTCTCCGGCGGTGCCCATGGATTTTTGCTGCGTGAGGGTGCCACTGGTGCGATCGCCTATTATCGTCATCACGACTTCGTTGTCCGAAAGCGTCTTGTATTGGCTGCCCCAAGAGGGCGTGTAGCGAGCAACGCCTGCTTGGACATAGGCGCTGTTGAGGGTAGTGAGGGGAATGGTTTGGGTCGCAATCGTGGCGGTTTCTTGGAGGCTGTAGCGATCGAATCGCATATTTCCTGCATCGTCCCAAGCCATGACGCCTCGATTAAGAATGGGACCTGATCGCAGCGCGCCATCAGTTTGGATCATCCCGAGGGGAAGCTGATTGATCCGGTTGAAGAATCCACCATTCATTGCCAGCAGCGTTTGAAATTGTTGGGCGGTTTGGTAAAGCGGCGCGATGCCTGCGATATCGGGGGTTGAGTTTGGGATGACAGGGCGGAGGCGGATGAGATTGGGGTCGAGTTCAAACCATAGGATGGTCAGGGGATTGGTACCGATCGTCATCACCTGCTGTTGCCATAAGATTCCCGGCTTCCACAGAATACCTAGATCCCGAGAATCGGGGATCCCAACGTCTATGGTGATTTGAGCGGGATTGGATTGGGTACTGATGACCGGACGGCTGGTGATGGGAATCCCGAGGCGCAGAATGGTTTTGGTGCCCTGGGGACTCGTCTCCAGCTTCAAGGCCGCAATCCGCCGACTGGGCGATGGCTTGAACTGTTTCACCACGTTCGGTGACAGGGCCGCATCTACCGTCAGCACCCACTCTTTGCTTTGAGCATCCATTTGATAGGTTGCAGGCCGATCGAGCTGAATCACAATGCGATCGGATACTGGCGACGACTGCTGAACGAGTTGACTCACCTGAGTTGGGGGCGTTGTTAGGGACAGTTGATTGGACTGAATCTGGGTCTGCCAGCCCACCGCACTTGCAAAATCAGTAATATCTAGGTAACGATCGCCTGCGATAAACATCGTCGGCAAACGTTCTGTCATGCCAAACCAATCGATCGGTTGCAGATCTGCGCGATCGCTACTGAGAAATCTTGCGCCTGTCAGTTGCCGAAACGATGCGTCTGCCACGAAAAAACGATTTCCTTGAAGGGTCTGGGATTGAATCCAACGCAGTGGATAGGTCTGACCATTGAGCAAAATCGGGAAGCTGCCTTCCATTAGACTGGCTGAATATTTTAGAATGGGAGACTGGGCAGGACGTGGTGCAGGACGAGTAGGCGCAGGTTTGAGCGGTTGTGACTGAACCTGTTGAAGCGCTATGGTACCGGAATTGATCAGCGATCGGGTCGAAGTCACTAAGGACAACACCAGTAGGCTAAGCGTCATGGCCACGGTAGAATCAATCCTATGTTTATTTTTGGGTAGTACAGAATCATCGCGCTTTGCTGGACATTTGCCCAGTACTGGGGATTGTCAGACGTTAAAATTTTATATAATATTGCTTACTCTAGTCTTCAGTGGTAACCAAGTCCTCAGTGGCAATCAATCTTCGATCGGGTACTGCACATATACCTTCTGACATCGCCTTTCCGGAAACTTATTACTGTTTTATTCCACAAGGAAACCAATTTGCGGAATAAAGCCGTTTCTAGACCTCAAAGACCACTACGAAAGAGATTCTTTATCGGTGATTGCACTCTCATAGGGTCAAACATAGGGTCAAATTTTGTAATCTTCCCAAAAGAGACCCTAGCAATCAGCTATGAATAATTTCCAGATTAAATAGGGTTAGATGCCTCAGAAGTCCTAAATTACACAGAAGCGATCGGAGAAACATGGCATTTTTGTTCTAGCTAAACACTTTTGCTTGATTTGCTTTAATCAGCTTATCAGGGACTTGCGTATTCCTCCCACTGATTAATTTCCAAGAATACGCTACTCATCCTTTACCTTCTTCCCCCCTTCCTTGAAATGAACGCAATGAACCACGTCATGGGTAATAGCTACGTTAATCGTCAAACTTCCAGCCTAAAAAGCGTCGCCGAATCGCCACAGCGTCCCAAGCCATTTGCTTCGGATTCTAATGGCTATTTGGGTCAGCCTTGGCTGGTCGAGGAGCGAGATGCCTGTGGGGTAGGCTTTATTGCTGACCAGCAGGGGCGCAGCAGTCATGATCTGGTGCAGAAAACGCTGCTGGCCCTAGGTTGCATGGAGCACCGAGGCGGCTGTAGCGCCGATCGCGACTCTGGAGATGGTGCAGGAATCATGACAGCGGTCCCCTGGAATGTGCTGAATTCTTGGGCTACGAGTGTCGGAAAACCTCAGCTTGATCCTGGCATGACTGGGGTTGCAATGGTGTTTTTTCCGCAGGATGCTGCGATCGCATTGGCGGCTCGGACAGCGGCTAATGCTCAATTTGTGGAGGCAGGATTGACCTTGGTGGGGTGGCGAGTCTTGCCCACAAAATCAGATGTATTAGGCGTACAGGCGAGAACTAATCTGCCGGGGATCGAGCAGGCGATCGTAACGTCCACCCAATCGGGCGATGACCTCGAACGTCAGCTTTACGTAGCACGAAAAAAAATTGAAGCCGCTGTTGAATCCCGTGATTTCTATATTTGTTCATTCTCCAGCCGAACTATTGTCTACAAAGGCATGGTCCGATCGAGCGTGCTGGGTAAGTTTTATGATGACTTGAGCAATCCGAGTTACGTCTCCAACTTCTCTGTCTATCACCGCCGCTTCAGCACCAACACGATGCCGAAATGGCCCCTTGCCCAGCCCATGCGGTTGCTCGGCCACAATGGCGAAATCAATACGCTGTTAGGAAATATCAACTGGGCAATGGCTAAGCAGTCAAGCCTCGCCCACGAGAATTTTGGCGACACCATTGAATCGCTGAAGCCGATCGTCAAGGCGAGTAATAGCGACTCGGCGACGCTGGATAACGTCTTTGAACTCATGGTTCGATCAGGAAAGAGTCCGATGGAATCCCTGATGATCATGGTTCCTGAAGCCTATAAAAATCAGCCTGAGCTGCTGCAATACCCTGAAATCACTGATTTCTATGAGTATTACAGCGCCCTGCAAGAACCTTGGGATGGTCCAGCGCTCCTGGCATTCTGTGATGGTAAAAAAGTCGGGGCTAACCTCGATCGCAACGGTTTGCGTCCCGCTCGCTATGCGATTACGCGTGATGGCTACATCGTGGTCGGATCCGAAGCTGGCGTAGTGGCGTTAGACGAATCGGAAATCATTGAAAAAGGTCGCCTAGGGCCGGGGCAAATGATCGCCTTTGATTTGGAAACCTTGGAAATCCTTAAAAACTGGGACGTTAAGGAAAAAATAGCCTCGCAGCATCCCTACGGCCAATGGCTCCGTCAGAACCAAGTGAAGCTAGAGCATCAGCCTTGGGGCGATCGCAAGCTCTACGATGAGTCGTCGTTGCTTCGGTTGCAAACGGCCTATGGCTATAGCGCTGAAGACGTGGACATGATTATCAATGAGATGGGCGCTCAGGGCAAAGAGCCGACCTTCTGTATGGGCGACGATGCACCGCTGGCTGTGCTTTCGACCAAGGCTCACCTGATCTATGACTATTTCAAACAGCGCTTTGCCCAGGTGACGAACCCCGCGATCGACCCATTGCGTGAAAAGTTGGTCATGAGCTTGACCATGAACCTCGGCGCACGCGGAAATATTCTTAAGCCCACGCCAGAACTTGCTCGTACTCTGATGCTGGACTCTCCTGTCCTGATTGAATCTGAACTTGAAGCGATTCAACAGGGCGTGATTCCAACGGCGACCCTTTCGACGCTGTACGACATCTCAGCAGGTCCCGATGGATTGGCACTTGCTCTTCAGGCTTTATGCGAACAGGCCGCAACCCTCGTGCGCAGCGGCAAAGCTATTGTGGTGTTGAGCGATCGCAGCGATGCTTCTGGCGCACCCACCCAGCTCAGCGACGAAACGAGCTACATTCCGCCCATGGTGGCCGTGGGCGCGGTTCATCACTATCTGATTCGTCAAAACTTGCGAATGCAGGTGTCCCTTGTGGTGGACACCGCCCAAGCCTGGAGTACGCACCACTTTGCTTGTCTGGTGGGCTATGGTGCTAGCGCCGTTTGTCCCTACCTGGCGATCGAAGCAGTTCGTCACTGGTGGAGTGCCCCTCGGACCCAAAAACTCATGGAAACAGGGAAACTCGGCCAGATTAGCCTGATCGGTGCGCAGGAAAACTTCCGCAAATCCATTCAAGATGGGCTATTGAAAATTCTGTCCAAGATGGGAATCTCGCTGTTGCCGAGCTATCACGGGGCGCAGATTTTTGAGGCGATCGGCATTGGGGGCGACTTGCTCAACACGGCGTTCTTCGGCACCGCGTCGCGTCTCGGCGGTCTGACCCTGCGTGATTTAGCCAACGAAACGCTGTCGTTTCATGCTCGGGCTTTCCCCGATCTGACGATTAAAAAACTGGAAAACTTCGGCTTCGTGCAATATCGTCCCGGCGGCGAATATCACATGAACAGTCCTGAAATGGCGAAGTATCTTCATAAAGCGGTCAAGGACAAAAACTATGACCACTATTCGTTGTATCAAAAATATCTCTCCGGTCGCCCGCCGACGGCACTGCGTGATCTGTTGGATTTGAAAAGCGATTGCGCGTCTATTCCCCTTGATCAGGTTGAATCGGCCACTGATATTTGCAAGCGGTTTGCTACAGGCGGGATGTCCTTGGGGGCGCTGTCTCGGGAGGCTCATGAAATCTTGGCGATCGCCATGAACCGCATGGGGGCTAAGTCAAATTCTGGTGAAGGCGGCGAAGAGGACATTCGCTACCGCCCGGTCCATGATGTTACTGATGGCGTTTCGGCAACGTTCCCGCACTTGAAAGGATTGCGCAACGGTGACACGGCGAGTTCTGCCATCAAGCAAATCGCATCCGGTCGCTTTGGTGTGACGCCCGAGTACTTGATGAGTGCTCAGCAAATTGAAATAAAACTAGCCCAAGGCGCAAAACCGGGTGAGGGCGGACAGCTCCCCGGCCCCAAGGTGAGTGAATACATTGCCAAACTTCGCGGATCCAAGCCGGGGGTAACGCTGATTTCGCCGCCGCCGCACCACGATATTTACTCCATTGAAGACTTAGCTCAACTCATCTACGATCTGCATCAGATTAATCCGTTGGCTCGGGTCTCCGTTAAGCTCGTGGCAGAAGTCGGCATCGGTACGATCGCAGCGGGAGTCGCAAAAGCCAACGCCGATGTGATTCAAATCTCCGGTCACGATGGTGGCACCGGAGCCTCGCCGCTGTCGTCCATCAAACATGCTGGAAGCCCCTGGGAACTCGGCCTCACTGAAGTTCACCGCACCCTGATGAACAATCAACTGCGCGATCGGGTCCTGCTCCGGGTGGATGGCGGCTTGAAAACGGGATGGGATGTGATTATGGCAGCGCTAATGGGCGCAGAAGAGTTTGGCTTTGGGTCGATCGCCATGATTGCAGAAGGCTGCATTATGGCCCGAGTTTGCCACACCAATAGCTGTCCTGTGGGCGTCGCGACCCAGCGCGAAGAGTTGCGGAAACGATTTACTGGAATTCCTGAGCATGTGGTGAACTTCTTCCTGTTCATTGCTGAAGAAGTCCGATCGCTGCTCGCCATGTTGGGCTACACCAAACTCGAAGATCTCGTCGGTCGTGCGGATTTGTTGAAGATCAATGAAGCCGCCTCACTCACCAAAACAACGTCGCTCAATCTCGATTGTTTGACCCAGCTTCCCGATGCAAGGACCGATCGCAGTTGGTTAAACCATGGCGACGTGCATAGCAATGGTCCGGTTTTGGATGATGAACTCCTCGCCAATCCGGCCCTACAAAATGCAATTCAAAACCAAACTGACTTCACCCAAACGATCGCATTGATTAACACCGATCGATCGGTCGGAACTCGCGTAGCAGGTGCCATTGCAAAGCGCTACGGCAACACGGGCTTTAATGGAAAAGTCAACCTGAACTTCATCGGTTCCGGCGGTCAAAGTTTTGGGGCGTTCAACTTACCCTGTATGACGCTGCGAATTGAGGGCGAATCCAATGACTACGTGGGCAAAGGCATGAACGGCGGTGATATCATCATCCGTCCTAGCCAAAAAGCTGGATTCATCGCTGCTAATAGCGTCATCATTGGTAATACCTGCCTTTACGGTGCAACGGGCGGTCATCTGTTTGCCAACGGTCGAGCGGGTGAACGCTTTGCCGTCCGGAACTCTGCTGCAAACGCCGTTGTGGAAGGCACGGGCGATCACTGTTGCGAATACATGACAGGCGGGGTCGTAGTGGTCCTAGGATCAGTCGGTCGCAATGTGGGCGCGGGAATGACGGGCGGACTGGCTTATTTCTATGACGAAGAGGGGACGTTCCAAGCGAATGTGAATCCCGAAATTGTCACGGTTCAACGTGTGATTTCCTCGGCAGGTGAAACGCAACTTCGATCGCTGATTGAAGCTCACGGCGAAAAAACAGGAAGTGCAAAGGCAACTGCAATCCTAGCCGATTGGTCTAATGCACTACTGAAGTTCTGGCAAGTCGTTCCGCCCTCTGAGAAGAACACTGTATTTGCAAAAGCAGAAGTGCAGAAAGTCGTCGCTGTTTAGAGCATAGACGTAACTGAATTAGTTTCAAAAAGAGGGGGTGTGCTGTTGGGTATGGCGCACCTCTTCTTTTTATTCAATTCAAAACGCTCTAAAACTCAACATTCATCGGCGTTCTTGGGAACGGAATGACATCACGAATATTCGTCATGCCCGTCATGAACTGAACCAGCCGCTCAAATCCTAGACCAAACCCGGCATGGGGAACCGTTCCATAACGTCGCAAATCTAAATACCACCAGTAGGCTTCTGGACTTAAGCCTTGTGCTTTTATTCGGGATTCCAAAACATCTAACCGTTCTTCTCGCTGCGATCCACCAATGATTTCACCGATTTTTGGGGCAAGAATATCCATGGCAGAAACCGTCTTTCCGCCATCGTCCAATCGCATATAAAATGCTTTGATTTCCGTGGGATAGTGCGTGACAATCACAGGTTTTTTAAAATACTCTTCCGCTAGCCATCGCTCATGCTCCGATTGCATATCCACGCCCCACGCCACCGGAAACTCAAAGGTCTTCGTACATTTTTCCAGCAGGTCGATCGCCTCGGTGTAAGTCACCCGCGCGAACTCATTATTGATAATATTATCTGCTGTCGTGAGAACGCTGTCGTCAATACGTTGGTTAAAGAACTCCATGTCTTCAGGGCAATGCTCTAGGACATGTTTAAAGACGTACTTTAGGAATGCTTCAGCAAGATCCATGTCGCCCTTAAGATCGCAGAACGCCATCTCCGGTTCTACCATCCAAAACTCGGCTAAGTGACGGGAGGTGTTAGAGTTTTCAGCGCGAAATGTGGGACCAAATGTATACACATCGCTGAAGGCCATGGCCATTACTTCGGCCTCCATTTGGCCGCTCACTGTCAAGTACGTCGGCTTTCCGAAGAAATCTTGGCTGAAGTCTACCTTTCCATCTTTCGTAGGCAGCTTTTTCTCCAAGTCAAACTGCGTCACCGCAAACATTTCCCCCGCACCTTCGCAATCGCTAGCCGTCAGAATCGGTGTGTGTGCCCACAGAAAACCTCGCTCCTGAAAAAACTGATGGACCGCCGCCGCACAAGCATTCCGAACTCGAAAAACAGCGCTGAGGGTATTGGTGCGCGATCGCAAATGTCCGATGTCTCTCAAAAACTCAAGGGAATGACGTTTTTTCTGTAGCGGATAGGTTTCAGGATTCGCTTCGCCGTAGACCGTGAGGCTTTCGGCCTGGAGTTCGATACGCTGACTTTTGCCTGCGGACGCAACCAATGTGCCTGCGATCGCAACAGATGCACCAGTATTGATCCGCTTGATGGCTTCAGCATAGCCAGGGACCGTCTCGCTCACGACGGCTTGAAGCCCCGTCATGGACGAACCGTCATTAACTTCAATGAAACTAAACGTTTTCTGTTCGCGCTTTGTTCGGACCCAGCCCTGAATCGTAACCGTTTCATCGGGGTTGCCGCTGCGGAGAAGTTGGACAATTTTGTGGACAGGAAAGTTGTGAGCGGGAAACTGAGTCATACCAAAAGAATTCGCGAGAGTACTTTTAGTGTGACATTTTTTTAGAATTTAGAATTACGAATTTGGAATTGTGAACTGAATAATTCAGCGGCGCTGTTCCGTTGGGTTACTGCCAGAATTCGGCGTTTTGACCCGCTGATCGCTAATAGTGAGATAAGCGAGGCCCCATCCTAATAGCAGCCCAACGCCGCCAAATCTAACCAGTTGCCAGAAGTATTGCCGGATCCCTAGCCA
>JAYVVL010000280.1:0-10619 GCA_043787035.1 Synechococcales cyanobacterium | reverse complement strand
TTCGACGGGATCTATTAACCCGTTATGTGGCCCCTCGCACTTTAGTTGAGAAACAGATTGCTGAAATTTGGTCGCAGGTTCTTAAACTTGATCCGGTTGGGATTAACGATAACTTCTTTGAACTCGGCGGCTATTCATTATTGGCCATTCAAATCGTGTCGCGGTTGCGTCCAGCCCTAAACGTTGAAATTCCCTTACCCATTTTGTTTGAATTACCGACCATTGCAGCATTGGCTGAGCGAGTTGAAACCCTACAGTGGGCGGCTCAAGGGGTCCAAGCTGGGATGGTGAATGCGTCCGATGATGATGGTTATGAAGAGGGGGACTTATAAGATGATTTTAAAACCAGATGAGATTGAGACTGTTGAGATTGAGACAGCCGTGATGTCTTTCGATCAGATGTTGTCGGAATTGCGGCAACGGCAAGTGACCTTGTGGCTGGACAGCGATCGCCTGCGCTATCGTGCTGCTAAAGAAGCCCTCACTCCAGCGTTGCTAGCGCAGATGAAAATGCACAAAGTGGCAATCATCAACTTTCTGCGCCAAGCAACAACCATCGCTAACGCTCAACTGCCACCGATCGTGACGATCGATCGCGATGGGAATTTGCCCCTGTCTTTTGCTCAACAGCGGTTTTGGTCTTTACACCAATTTGAACCCAATAGCTCCGCCAACAATATGCCAGTGGTCGTCCGCTGCACCGGAACGCTGGATGTAGACGCGTTGGAGCGCAGTCTTCAGGAAGTTGTGCGTCGCCATGAAGTCCTGCGGGCTAGTTTTCCGGCTAAGAGAGGTAAACCCACGCAAACGATCGCGGCCACCCCTGCCATATCCCTTCCGATCATCGATCTGCAAGCCTTACCCGCCGCCCAACGAGATACTGAAGCGTATCGCATTGCGACAGAGGAAGCGCACCAGGGGTTTGACCTTGCCAATGGACCGATGCTGCGCGTCATGGTGTTGCGGCTGAGTGAGACCTCGCATCTGTTCGTTTGGAATCTGCCTTGCATGGTGTGTGATGGTGCGTCTTCCGATGTGTTTTATCAGGATTTGACGGCGATCTATGGTGCTTTTTCAGCAGGACTGCCCTCTCCCTTAGCCGACTTGCCGATTCAGTATGCCGACTTTGCCCATTGGCAACGGCAGTGGCTCCAAGGTGAGGTTCTAGAGACGCAACTAACCTACTGGAAGCAGAAGTTATCCGGCAAATTGTCCCCGATCCACTTGCCCTACGATCGCCCACGGCCCCTAACAGTTCAGAGTGCGCGCGGCGATCGGGGTGCTCAGATGCTACCGAAATCTCTGAATGATGCCTTGACTTTCCTCAGCCAGACGTTAGGGGGGACGTTGTTTATGACGCTTTTAGCGGTGTTTGAAATCTTGCTCTATCGGTATTCTCAGCAAGAGGACATGCTGATTAGTTTTGCTAGTGCGGGGCGGGGCCAAGTCGAAACGGAGCGCTTGCTCGGCTTCTTTTCCAATACCCTGATTTTGCGAACGAACTTTGCAGGCAATCCCACCTTTCGCGACGTTTTCGATCGCGTCCGAAAAGCCTCTCTAGAAGCCTATACTCACCAAGATTTACCCTTTGAGAAGTTACTAGAAGAACTCCAACCGGAACAGAGTCTATTGCCATTATTTCAGGTTAAGTTTGCTCTGAATCCACCTTGGTCCAACGGGCGTGGCATGGCAACGGTGCAGCTTCCTGATCTGACCTTAACGTCTTTATTTGGCTATATTTATCACGGTTCGACGAAGTATGACTTGACCCTAGTGATGCGGGAGCAGGATGAAGGGCTGGGCATGGTATTTGATTACAACGCCGAACTCTTTGATGCCAGCACGATCGATCGGATGTTAGGGCATTTTAAGACCCTGTTAGAAGGGATTATTGTTAACCCCGATCAGCGGATTACCGAGTTGCCGCTATTAGCCCAGGCTGAACATCAGTTGCAGCAAGCTTTGTTAGTCCAGCCACTTAAGGCCCCGATCCTCACAGGCATTGATCACTACTTTTTAGACCAAGTAATAAAGACACCCGACGCTACGGCAGTGGTATGTAAAGACCAACGCCTAAGTTACCAAGCCTTGAATGCTCAGGCGAATCAACTCGCTCACTATTTGCAAACGCTAGGGGTGAAGCCTGGTGATCGCGTGGGGATTTGTGTCGATCGATCGATCGCGGCCATTGTCGGTCTACTTGGCATTCTGAAAGCGGGCGCAGCTTACCTGCCACTAGACCCCGACGCTCAACTCGCGGATAGGCTTGATCAGGGTCAAGTCTCATGGTTGCTAACCCAATTTAACCTCACGGGAGTGCTGGAATTCAATGCGATTTCGACCCTCTATCTAGATAAAGATTGGCCACAAATTTCTCAACAATCTACTGATAATCCCACAGTTCACCGGACTCCGGGTCAGGCTGCGTACGTCGTCCTGGAGTCTCCCGATCGCGGCGATCGCCCTCAGGGAATCACGGTTTCCGATCGAAGTGTGATTGAATCGGCCAAATTCAGCCCTGGCCTCTCTTTCGCTATCGGGGAAAATATTCTCCAACTCGCCCCGTACACCTCTGGGATTGCGGTCTTTGAGATTTGGGGCTGTTTGTTAAATGGAGCGCAGTTGACGATCGCCCCGTCTGAGATTCTGAAGTTGCCGACCGTGGAAAGTTTGGCCGCCCTAGCCGCCATTATCCAGCAGGAAAAAATCACAACGCTGTGGCTAACGGAATCTTGGTTTAACCGTCTCGTGAATCGACATCTAGCGGTGTTCTCATCCGTCCGGCAACTGCTAATCGGTGGGACTCGATGGATCGGTCGAACTGAAGCCAGCCAGCCGCTCCAAAAATTTCGACAAACCTTCAGCCAGTGTCAGCTCATTCACACCTATTCTCCCGATCGCTCTCTCCCGATCGCGGCCTATTTGCCGCTTCCAAGCGACCCTTCAGCACCGCCTCTAGCCCTGCGGCCTAGCACCTACCTACTCGATCGCAACTTACAACGGGTTCCAGCGGGCATTCCGGGGGAATTGTACGTCGATGCCGAGGGCTGGACGGCGATCGATCGCCCGAACCCCCGACTGATCGCCAATCCCTTCAGCTCCTCGCCTGATTGCAACCTTTACCAGACGGGCGATCAAGCTCGTTATTTGCCCAATGGTCAGCTCGTATTCATGGGTCGTGTGGATCAGCAGGTGAAGATTCGGGACTTCCCGATCGATCTGTATCAGCTAGAAGCCTTGCTTGGAGAACATCCTCAGGTGCAGGATGCGATCGTTCTGGCTCAGCCAGACTCTACAAATCATCGTCTTGTGGGTTACGTGGTGCCAACTTCCGGAGCCGTGATTCCCCCCGATGCCCTGCGCCAGTTTCTCCAGCAGACTTTGCCCTTGTACAGCGTCCCTTCCGCATTTGTCTATGTGGCCGAGCTGCCGCTGACCCGTACTGGAGAGATTGATTACGCAGAACTTCCCGAGCCGGACGATCGCTCACTAGTACCTGCAAGAGAAACCGCTGGTGCTGCGCGGGATGATTTAGATCTCCAACTGACCAAGATTTGGGAAGAGACTTTGGGCATCCAATCCATCGGTATTCAAGATAATTTCTTTGACCTCGGTGGGCATTCGCTCCTCGCCGTTCGACTACTAGCCAAAATTCAGGAGGTCTTAGATCAGCCACTGGAGTTATCGACGCTGTTAACAGCACCCACAATTCAGCAACAGGCTGAGTTGATTCGGACAGCAGGATTTGCAGCCCCTAAAGAGTGGATACTCCCGCTCCAACGCGGCACAGCCGATACGCCACCCCTCTTTTGTATCTATGGGATTTTGCTCTATTACGACTTAGCCTGTCAGATTGGCGCGGACCAAACCGTCTATGGCATCTACCTACAAGAAGAAGTCGATCTACTAACAGGTCCCGAACCCCAAGCGTCGGCCCTCACTAGCGTGCAACAAGTTGCCGCTCTCTATCTAAAAAAAATTCGCACCATCCAATCCCACGGACCATACTTGCTCGCGGGTGAATCCTTTGGGGGACTTGTCGCCTACGAGATGGCCCAGCAATTGCAGGCCGCAGGGGAGACGGTGGCTCTGCTGGCCTTATTTGATACGCTGGCTCCGGGTGCGACCCTGAGACGATCGTGGCAACAGCAATCGATGATTCACTTGACTGAACTGGTGAAACAGGGACCTGCCTATGTCCGCCAAAAATTAGACAAACTCAATTTAAAACTCAATTTAAAACTCAAACAATCTCAAGCGGTTTCAACCGTATCAGCGGACGATCGACGGACCCTATTTCGGCGGCAAATTGGTCGGAACTATATCGCAGAACCCTATGACGGCACAGTCGTGCTCTTTCGGGCGATCGATCGAGATCCGTTTGAATCCACGACTGTTAATCCCTATTTCGGCTGGGGTGCTCTAGCTCAAGAAGGTGTAGAAAGGTACGATGTACCCGGTGATCACATCGGTATCTTAAAAAATCCCAATGTCCGAGTCTTAGCCCAAGCGCTCAAAACTTGTATCGATCGATCTCTTGACAAGATTCAGTAACTTGTCTGTCCAGTGCCAACCCGTAACTGGAGTATCTCCATTAATTATGCTAGTACACCGCACCACTCATTATCGTAAGCATCATCACAAGTGGCGATCGATCGTAGCGTCGATTATTTTGTTTCCTACGATGTTGTTCGTCCCGATCGTGACGCTAGCAGCAGAGCGTCCTGTCGATCGCATCACACCCGATCCCAAGATCACACCCGATCTCAAGATCACACCCGATCCCAACATTGGGGTGAATTCCTCAGAAGATGCCTACATCCTAGGGGCCGGTGACTTGGTCAAGGTTGATATCTTTGACACGCCGGAGCTAAAACTGGACAGTCAATACACCGTCTTGGTGGACGGCTCACTCAATTTACCGTGGGTCGGTACGGTCAATGTCCAGGGCATGACTCTCTCTCAGGCGACCGATATCTTGTCACGACGATATGCTCAGTTCATCCAGAAGCCCCTGATCACCTTGAATTCCGTCTCACCGCGTCCTCTAAAAATTGCCGTTTTGGGTCAGGTGAATCGTCCGGGGGCTTATATTATTAGTCCAATTTCTGGGACTGAAACCTCACGGACCAACCTGAGCGATCGCACCTCAGCGAATACCGGCAGTCAGTGGCCGACGGTGACCAAGGCCATCCAAACAGCAGGTGGCATTACTCAATTAGCCAACGTTCGTAAAATCCAGATCCGGAGGCCGCAACGGGGCGGGGTCGAGAAGCGGATTGATCTCGATCTTTGGAAATTTTTACAGGAAGGCGAACAGAATCAAGATTTGACTCTTCGGGATGGGGATTCGATTACCATTCCCATGGCCACGAACCTCGATCCCGCAGAAGCAACCGAGATCGCCACCAGTAACTTCTCACCCGAGACCATTAAAGTGAGTGTCGTCGGAGAAGTCGTGACACCGGGACTCGTGACCGTGACGCCCAATACGTCGTTGAATCAGGCGGTGTTAGTCTCCGGTGGATTTAAGAGTGGTCGATCGCTCCGACGAGATGTGGAACTCATTCGTCTCAACCCTAACGGGACTGTTGCCCGTCGATCGCTCTCCATTGACTTTTCTAAAAACTTAGATGAAGCCGCCAATCCGGCCCTGCGGAACAATGATATAATTGTGGTAAAACCCAATGCTCTAGCAAGAACCTCAGATATTTTAAATTTGTTGGTTAGTCCGATTACTGGAGCACTGGGCGTTTTTAAACTCTTGGGCTTCTGAAATACTTGGGCTTCTGAAACGCTTAGGCGTTTAAGCCTAGGTTACCAATAGTTCAATCAAGGTAACGAATAGGGATTTGCATGGAACGAGGATCTAAAGTGCCGGCCTACACGCCGGATCCCCGGAATGAGCCGTTAGAGTCATCCGTGAGCGGGAACAGTGACCCGACCACAGACCTCAATCGGATCCAAAAAGGATTGAATTTACGTCCATTGTTCCGGACTATTCGACGGAATGCTGTCTTGGTTACTAGCCTCATGCTGACGCTGACGCTAGCCAACGGGTTCATGACTCTAAAAACTCCCCGCAGCTATATGGGCGGGTTCAAGCTGTTGGTGGAACCCATTACCGGGGAGGCTAAGATGACTGACCCAGCGGCTCTCTCCCGAGGTGGGGAAGTTTCATCCTTCTCGGTAGACTATCCGACGTTATTACAAGTGCTACAAAGTTCGGAGTTGCTATCCAAGGTCGCTAAACGGCTTCAGCCCAAGTATCCCGAGGTTACCCTTGAGTCTCTCAGCCAAGATGCGTTATCCAAAAACCTAACTATTCAGCGTATTGGCACAAACTTACTGGATAGTACCAAGTTGATTGATGTCACATATAAGGGCGGCAATCCTCAGCAAGTTCAAGCGGTATTGTCAGCAATGTCCCAGGAATACTTAGAGTACAGTTTGGGGGCGCGTAAGTCTCGGATTAGTGGAGGGGTGGATTTTATTGAAGGGCAACTGCCCGGTCTCCAGCAGCGGGTAACGGATTTGCAAGGGCAATTGCAGTCTTTGCAACAACGCTATAACTTGACCGATCCCGGTACTCGCGGCGCGGATTTGTCAAAACAGGCTCTCACCATTGGGAATCAAAAACTAGATGTTCAACGCGAGATTCAGGAACAAATTACCCTGTACGATACTCTCAAAGAGCAGTTGAAATTGTCCCCAAATGAGGCGATCGCGGCCTCGGTACTCAGTCAAGATCCGCGTTACCAGGACTTACTTACCCAGCTAAAAAAGGTAGAAAGTGAAATTGCTGTTAAGTCTGCCCGCTTCAGTAGTGCTAGCCCAGTACTAGAATCCCTCCAGGCCCAACAGCAGAACTTATCTAGCCTCTTAGCTCAAGAAACCCAGAAAATCTTGGGCCAAAGTCTACCTGGCGCGGTAATAAATCCTCAGGTATTAACGTTCCAGAACTCTACTCGATTGGGGTTGATTCAACAACTAACCGTCGCCGCGAATCAAATTCAGGTGTTAAGGTCTCGCCAGAAGTCAGTGGATCAAGCCGACGTTCTAACCACCCAGCAACTGGAAGAAGTCCCGACAATTATCCGGCAGTACAACAACTTGCAACGTCAATTAGATATTGCTGTTAAAGCGCTGAACCAACTGACGATTCAGCGTGACACCTTACAAGTGGAAGCCGCTCAGAAGGAAGTGCCATGGACACTAGTGGCTGAACCTAAGGTGCCTTTAGATGCTAATGGTAAGCCGATCGCCATAGATCGGGACATCAAAAAGAAACTGCCGATCGGCGTTTTTGCAGGGTTGTTATTGGGCATTGGTTGTGCCGTCCTGTTAGAAAAAATCCGCGATGTATTCTTCTGCACTGAAGATGTTCAGGATGCAGTCAAGCTTCCTCTGATGGCGGTGATTCCCCACAGTAAATCAGCGGGTCTTACTCACACCAGTCCCATCAATCCTACCCGTCAGCTTGTGAGTTTATTGCCAGACCAGGCCACAACCAAGCCATCTTTGTTTCAGGAATCGTTTAATGCGTTATTTGCCAGTCTCAGGTTCCTAGAATCTTCGCAATCGATCCGATCGTTGGTAGTCAGTTCAGCCGCCCCCCGTGAAGGAAAGACGACGATCGCCCTCCACGTTGCCCAGGCTGGAGCGGCAATGGGGCAGAAGGTGCTGTTAGTCGATGCTAATTTTCGGACCCCCCATGTGCATCAATGCCTGGGATTACCCAATCAGAAGGGACTGGCGAATATTTTGGCAGAACAGTTGGATGCCCTGGGTTGTATACAACAATCGACTTTCCCAAATCTGTCGATTTTAACCGCTGGAAGCCTGACACCCAACTCTCCCCAGCAACTGGCATCAAGCCATATGCAACAGATCGTCGCTCAACTTGAAACTGAGTTTGATCTGATAATTTACGACACGCCTCATCTGTTGGGCTTGTCCGATACCAGTTTTCTCACGGCCTATACCGATGGGCTATTACTTGTGGTGGGGATTCGCAAAACCAAGCGTTCGGTGCTGATGCAAGTGTTGACAGGTTTACAGATTTTCCAATTACCGATTGTCGGGGTAGTGGTAAACCATCCCCAGATCGGAGGTCGGGTGTCCTATGGATACCAAGACCCCATGTATCAGCCCACACAAAAATTAAAGGGATCGTTATTCGATCGGTTAAAACCAAGGAGAATAAAGCTGCACTCTACCAAGCAATCCGATGATGCTCTATTTTAGTCAATGTCTCCCCTGGTTAGATGGCCAGATGCCTGTAGGGATTGTCTATCCGTGGATCATTGCGTTACCGATCACTCTGTTATTGGGAGCGATGGCGGGAATACTGGGGATTCTCGTTGGGGTGTTTACCCTTGAATGTTTTGCGGCGCTGTTACCTTACCCGAAGCCCGCACTATCTCAAAATCGTCCTAGGCTTGATGTTTTGATGCCGGCCCATAACGAATCTATGGGCATTGCCCTAACCTTAAAGACCGTACTCCCTCAACTGGTCAAGGGCGATCGGTTAATTGTCATTGCAGATAACTGTGACGATCAAACCGCAGCCATTGCGCAGTCCATGGGCGCAACAGTAACAGAACGCCACAATCTTGACCGGCAAGGGAAAGGCTATGCACTCGCCCACGGACTAACGTTGATTGCGGACAACCCGCCAGAAGTTGTCGTGATGCTTGATGCCGACTGTTCCGTTCATCCAGGCACTATTGATCATATTGCTCGTATGGCGATCGCCCAGAATCGGCCTGTTCAAGCGCTGTATTTGTTGACGCAACCCGCACATCCGAACCCCAAAGCTGCTGTTTCGGCACTGGCCTTTATGGTTAAAAATTGGGTGCGACCTCGGGGGTTAGATTGCTTAGGGTTACCCTGTTTGTTGACAGGTACCGGGATGGCCTTTCCCTGGGCGGCGATTAATTCAGTCTCTCTAGGCACCAGCAACATCGTTGAAGATATGCAGCTCGCGGTGGATTTAGCGATCGCAGGCTATCCCTCGAAGTTTTGTGTGGCTGGACAAGTGACGGGTCAATTACCCCAGCAAGCCAGCGCCACCGTTAGTCAACGAATGCGCTGGGAACATGGCCATTTAAAAACATTGCTGACTCAGGTGCCTCGCCTGTGTCTAGCGGGTTACAAACAAAAACGGATCGATTTACTGGCGTTAGCGGCTGATCTGAGTGTGCCGCCCTTGTCATTACTGGTGATGCTGTGGGGTGCGCTTACGGCGATCGCAGGACTCGCGTGCAAGCTAGGGATGCCGACGTGGCCCTTAGAACTGTTGGGATTAGAAGGGCTAGCGTTATTCAGTAGTGTTCTGGTGGCATGGCTTCGATTTGGGCGCAATCGTCTCCCATTGCAAACCCTATTAGTGGTACCACTTTACCTACTGTGGAAAATTCCCCTTTATATCGCATTTGTCCTCCGGCCCCAAACTCGTTGGGTTCGCACTGAGCGCGATCCGATCAAGGTTCCAAAATCTTAATTTCAAACCCTTAATTTCAAACCCTTAATCCTACAATGTCTCCTACTGTTGCTTACCTGATTAATCAATATCCTAAAGTTAGTCATAGTTTCATTCGACGGGAAATTGCAGCGGTTGAGGCGTGCGGCATTCAAGTGGTTCGCTTTTCGCTGCGCTCTTGTGCGACTGAATTGGTGGATGAGGCTGATCATGCTGAGCTAAAACGGACGCGAATTGTCCTAGACCAAGGGCTGGGAACTTTACTGAGCCGATTATTGGGCGTTGCGTTGACGCGGCCTCGGCGATTTGGGTTAGCGTTGGCGTTGGCATGGAGATGGGGCTGGCAGTCCGATCGAGGAGTCATTCGTCACCTGGCTTACTTAGCCGAAGCTTGTGTGTTGCTCCAGTGGTTCGTGGATGCATCCGTCGCTCATGTTCACGCGCATTTTGGTTCCAATTCCACTGCTGTTGCGGCCTTGTGTCACGTATTAGGTGGGCCGACCTATAGTTTTACGGTACATGGGCCAGATGAATTTGATCAGGTGAAGGCGATCGCTTTAGTCGAAAAAATTCAACGCGCCAGCTTTGTAGTGACGATCAGTTCCTTCAGCCGCAGTCAACTCTATCGCTGGTGTGACTCATCTCAGTGGGCCAAAATTCAGGTGGTTCATTGTGGTCTCGATCATGAGTTCTTACCCCCGACTCCCAGTCCTATTCCGATTGCGCCTCGGTTAGTTTGTGTCGGTCGGCTTTGTGCGGCTAAAGGGCAATTATTACTCATAGAAGCTGTACACCAGTTAGTGACTGAGGGGATAGCAGTACAGTTAGTCTTAGTGGGTGATGGCGAGCTTCGGCCTGCGATCGAGGATCGGATTGCCCATTTGCAACTCCAAGATCACGTTGAAATTACTGGGTGGGCCGATACAGCAACCGTTCGCAAACATCTATTGGCAGCCCGTGCGATGGTTCTACCCAGCTTCGCGGAAGGGTTGCCTGTGGTGATCATGGAAGCCCTAGCCCTGGGGCGACCGGTGATTACCACCTATATTGCAGGCATTCCAGAACTGGTCGAGTCGGGTGTGTGTGGTTGGTTAGTGCCAGCAGGCTCCATTGATGTCTTAATTGCTGCACTACG
>JAYVVL010000279.1:0-3823 GCA_043787035.1 Synechococcales cyanobacterium | reverse complement strand
CGACCCATCAATATCCGCCAACACAATCCGCCGCTGATTGAAAATATCCGGGCAATCAAACCAAGGCGCATCATCCATCGTCACCTTCGCCCCAAACCGCCCATAGCCCAGATTGGGCCAGTAGCAGACCTCGCCATTGCGAATCCGCACAATATCCGTCAGCCCATCCCCCGACATATCCGCCAGATGAATCGACTGTGTGCCATCGGCAAACACCACCTGTGGTCCCTGCTCCTCATCCCACGGCTGACTCACCCGCTCCGCCGCCCCAAAGCCATCCTCCGCTAACGAAGGATGCCACACAAAGCAATTCTCCTCCGTGATCAGAATGTCACTATGCCCATCCCCATTCAAGTCAAGAAACCTCACATTCGGATTATCCCAATCCAAATTCGGCAGCGACTTAAATGATCGGAACGACTCCCACTCCTCATCCATCGTCCGCTCATAGAATCCTGGCACCGCCCCCCGCAGCGTCACCACATCCGGTCGCCCATCCCCCGCCAAATCCAAAAACTGCGCCCCATTCGCCAGTCCACTTACTGGCTGACTCGCCACTAACTCCACCGCCCCAAATCGCGCCGCCACCCGCTGGGGTTCTGCCAACACCGCATTCATCGGACTCAGGTTCCGCTTATAAAACCAGCTTCCCCCCTGCTCTGTCAAAATCCCCGACAATCCCTCCCCATCGAGATCGACCCACTGATAGCGCGTCCCATCCAACCCCTGGGGCAAATTCTTCAAACTCTCAGGATCAACCTCCCGCAGCGTTTCATCAATGTTCGGCTCACTATAGGTAAACTCCAGCGGTGGCAGAGATTTTTGGATATATCTATTCCCATCTTTCTTGTAGCCAGTTTGCGTGACGGAGAGAAGGCGCGAATAAATGGGATCACGAATAGCGTCCACCGTTTGCTCATAGGAATACTTAAAATCTGTCGATCGTACCAATCCTTCGTAACCTTTAGTGCCATCAAGCAGATCCGGAATGTGATGAAACATCAACACCCGCTGACACAACCGATAGGTGCGGACTTCAAACCCCGATCGATAACTCGAAAACGGATCATTCCGCACCGTCCAGACCCCAGCATCACCCGGATTGGGATTCACTAAATCATGCTCCCCATAGTCAAACACCACCTCAAACAGCCAATCTTTTCGTAGACTCAGGTCTTCATTGAGTTGTCGCGGTGTTGGATTTCCGTAATAGATGTGTTTTAGATAACGAATAACAGAGCGACTCTTCGGTGTACGGTTGGCTTCATGCGCTTGATCGAAATGAATACCCTCAAACGTTTCAGCCTTATACTGGTATCGAATTGCATTGCCCTTATCGTCATAGCTCTCACAAATCAACCAGCTAAAGATGCGGGTTAGGTCGTTAGGGTCAGCGATACGACTTTCTTCTGTCTTGCCATACAGCGTTGTGATGTTGTCTTTTTTGATCGATCGCCAGTGAATCTCCCCCGAATCCACCTTAGTCCAGCGTTCTATCCGGGCAAACAGTCCCTCAATTCGGGGACGATACTGGCGAATCTGGTAGCCATCGCGCTCGGTATCAGCGATCTGGCCTTCAGCATTCAGGATGGGCACCAGATCTTCGGCACCCGAAAGAATGAACACATCCGACTCCTCACCATCGCAGTAACGAGGCAAACCTTTATCTGTTTTGCGCGTAATCGAAGGCAGCGACAGATTCCAACCCAGCCCAAATATCCCATTGCCCGCTCCGGAGTCGTAGGAAACCGACAACTGGGGGCTAAACCCAGAGCGACCCGGACTGGTTGCGATCGGGACAGACATTGAGCCAGTCCCCGTCACCGGGTTAGCGGCGAACTTCTCGCCCATGCTCTTAATGGCTCCGCCACCCTTGGGCAACGACACAGCAGGCGGCGACGCAAAATAGCTTTGGTCAGACTCTTGAGTTTGTTTACTGTTCGTTTGAGCGGGGCGATCGAACATGGTCTACCTCTACTAAAAGATGGAGCTGTCTTCTCAGGAACCGGACACGATACAAGCTTCTGTCAAATCTGAAGAGATGCGATAGTACCCATGCGGGTACTTTTTGGGGCAAGGCACAGACCACAACCCTACGAGGGGCATCAGGGAACTTCAATTTTTGTATTGAATATTGACATTTTGGAGATGAGGGTTCTTGAGGCAGTGCCACAACCTGTAACTGAGGCCGTAGAACGTTCCGATTGAGCGGCTGCAAATGATTTTTGCATCCTCACGGAGATCTGGAAACAGTCTGCTCCAATCGGGTTGTTACGCGTGGCTTGTCTCAACCGATCGCTCCCCAACTTCGCCAGCCCAACTCCCGAAAGACGAAAAATTGTGTCTCGCGGACGTATTTAAGTCCTATGCGACCTGTCACCTCCCAACCTTCACGAAGTATCTCTGCTCAAGCCAATACTGACAAGTCTGCGCGATCGTTGCAAATCACCTTGACTTTCGCATTCACCAATCCGTTCTCAATACCGTTGATGTTGGGATTAACGATAACTCTGAGAACCCGAATTGATTGCTTTTCGGGCTAGCGGTCTAACTATTTAATATACAGAAACATTCTCAATATCATCCTGATTTGGATGGATACCCCGATCGATTCCGTGTATCTTCCCTCATGTCCGATAGGATATCTTAATTTCATAGAACTACACAAGCTGTTTCCTCTAAAGAATGGTAAATTTTTATGCACGATCGCTTCTCCTACACCAACACCGCCAACGCCCGGTCTTGCATCATTGCATAGGCCCGTCGCACCGCCGCATCCGCATCCACTAATCCATACCCATAGAGATCATCTCGGCCCACAACCCCTAAATCCATTGCCGTATCAGTCAAGATTTGTCGCACCTCTGTAGCCGTTAAATTAGGATTAATACTCCACACCAAAGACGCGATCGCCGCCAAGTTTGGATTCGCCGCAGACGTCCCACCAAAAGACACCCGATCGCCATACTTATTAATGGACGGAACATTCGTTGCTGCCATTAAGGTGAGGTCCTTCCCGTAGTTTGAGTATCCGGACCGATCGACCCCCACAGCATTGCTTAATCCATTCACCCACTTAGAAGTGCCATAAGACGTCAACGCACCCACTGACGCCAGATTTTTATACCGACCTTGCAAGCGCGCCACTCCGCCGCTCGTCCCGATCGTTACTGCACTATTTGACCGATCGCTTACCGCTATATCCACATTGCCATTCCCCGCCGCGATCGCATAAAACGCCATATCTCGGCTCTCATCGATCATTTGCTCTAACTCCGCTTGAGTCTCTCCGTCGGTCAGCCAAAACTCACCCTGAAACACGACCTTAAGCTTTTGTGATCGAGCATATTGTAGCGTTTGACGGATGGCCTGATGGAACGTGATGCGATCGCTATTTGCTTTTCCGCCGCCATAGATATCATGAACCAACGTATTACTATTCCAGTTGATCCCAGCAATCCCAAGTTGATTATTAGGCGTTGCAGACATAATTGAAATCGCGCGATGTCCATGTCCGCTATCACTATAATTATCATCATCTGTTGGATCTGTAATCAACCGATTTAAGTCAATATCAACAATTCCACCCAATCCACTAGTCGCCGTCAATATCCCCGTATCCAAAGACACCAACAACACGTTTGGCGATCCTTGGGTAAAGCGCCATGCACTCTCTACATCCGACGCGCGCAGGTTCCACTGAGAGGTAAACCCTGGATCATTAGTTCGCACCTGTAACTCAAGCGATCGATCGAGAAACTGAAGACTTTCGATACCTTGAAAGTAGAACTCTTGACCACTTTGAAGCCGCAAATAATCAAAC
>JAYVVL010000278.1:0-10669 GCA_043787035.1 Synechococcales cyanobacterium | reverse complement strand
CCCAATAACTTAAAACTCATCTCACCGACACAGCCCACAAACTGACTCCGAGAATCCACCGCCACCCGCGTCGAAATATCAAAATAACTCGGAAAAATTGAATCCACAATAATCGGCGAAATCTCAATTCCACTGTACCGATTCCACTTCTTAATCAAACTATTGAACACCCGATCGCGATCTGGCAACGGATTATCCACTGCCCCCTGCCGAAAACTCGTCGGCGTACAAAACCTCAAATCCAAATTCAACATCGAGTCTGACGCCTTCTCATGAAGCTGACTATAACTCGCAAAATTTGCCCAAGGCATTCCTGACTGAAGCGTCCCCAGAACGCTCACAATCACCAAATCCGCCGCCCCCAAATGCCACGCCTTCTCCGGATTCAGATTCAACCACAGCTTCGTCAAATGCCCAAACAACGCATCATCCAGCAACGTAATCCGCCACCAGCAGCTAGTCCCAGCCGGAATAGGCCGATCGTACTGCCAATACATCGTCCGCTCATCAACCTGAATCGGACTCAACGTAAACGCCTTCTCCTTCTTCTGCTCATGCAACGCATCCGCCAGCGGCTTATCAATCGAACTCACAATCTCCAAAAACAACGCATGAACATGTCGCCCGGTCAGAAAACTGGGATAAATAGGCGATCGAGGTACCAGATTCAAAACTAAACTATGAGGCACAGTAAACACTCCAGAAATAAACAGCAATGCAAATTGACAACTACAAAGAAGCACAAAGCCTAACCGATCGGCTCGAAGCAACCATTCCCTTCCAAGTCAGGCTCAACAAAGGTCTCATATCAACCATGCGAAATAATGGCGACAAGGCCAATGCAGACACTAGCCGCCGAAGTCAAAACCTACCAACAAACCCGCATCCAACGCCTAAAGCTCCAGCAAACCACAGGCTTCGCCGCCGAACTCCTAGCCCAAGGTCACATCCCAAAATCCAATGCAACCAAAGGCTTCGGAAAGTAATTAGTCACTGGCAATCCAAAACTCCTCCTCATCCATTAAACGGATTTTAATTCCGTTCATTGCAGCAGTGATGATGCCTGAAAACCCAGGAAAAATCGTATAATCCTTCTTCCCGTCATCACACTCAATGGCGATCGGGTAAGAAGCAATCCCTTGTTTTCGTAAACGGATGATGATGCCTTGATTTACCATTGTTGCCACCACCACACCCGACAACCAATCTTTCTGCATCTCCTTCAGCAAAGGCGTAGGAGCCAATGCACCACCTAAAGTTCTCCTAATTCGACAGTCTTGAAACGCAGTCAGTCGATTCAGCCTTGTGTGTTTAAAACTCTCCATGTCGCCATAGTGTCGCAAATAGAACGTAAGGTCATAAGTTGATTGAGCACGTCCCATAATCTCAATTCCCTCACCACCACTACAAAACTCATAATTCCGGAGTAAATGAATGGGATCAAGTTCCGTCTCTTCAGCCTGATCCAGAAGAAATCCTCGCGGGTCGCAGATATGCAGACTTTCGAAGAGGCTAGAACGAAACTGAAATAGAGGTGCATAGCTAGCATTCAAAGTTTTCGAGAAATTAACTAGCCTCTCAGCTAGATCTGATTCGTCTCTAAATAGTTTTTCAAAGTCTTTTAGATTACGTTGTTTGCTTTTAAGAGCTTCCCAATCTTCTGGGAATTCACTCTTTAGGAATGCAGCAACGATCGACCATCTAAACTGTGGTTTTATCCACTTTAGCGGATCACCTTTCAAATCTTTTGGAGCTGAATTTGCAATATCTTTTGCCGCTTGTAGGGTTTGCATTCGCCCTTGATAATACTTCCAGTCTCGCTTACCCCCTAAAACCTGTTGAATGGTCTCAAATAGTTTTGGGATATACTGAGCCTCAGGAAGTTTATCCATCAGGTTTTCTAGCATTAACAATGGACGAGCTGTTTCAAGTAACGCTTCCGATTGCCAGTAAGCTTTTAAAAAGGGTCGCTCTAAACATTTAAGTTCAGTAAGTTTTTCCTGAAGTGCGTTCCGTCCACCGGAGGCATCAAGGTCTGACAAGCCATCTTCCCAAGCTTTTTCAGTCAGGTAAGCGATCGCCTCTGAAGGGATATCGCTCTGTGATTTACCCAACACCCGACCTACTCGCCCAATCCGTTGCCAGAAAGCAGCACGATCGCGGGCTGAAAAGATCAACCAATCTAGGTTCTGTCGGGAAGGGGAAGGGGTCCGTTCAAAGTTAAAGCCAACATCGACAGTACTCGTCGCTAGAATTATCCGCTGTTGCGCGGCCCAAGCTCTCTCACTTTGGGGAGTAGAGCCATGAATCCGACCAAATTTCTGGTCAAGACCTCGCACTTTCAATAAATCGGCTAATCGATTGATGTGATCTTTCGAGTCGAGAATGATTGCACCATTTTGATCAGGATATTCAACAAATCGCCTTGCTGCTTCATCCGCTATACTTTTTAGTAAATCATCTCGCTCTGGCTGAGGACAAATTTTTAGATGAACAGACGTTTGTGACGGAATTTGATGAAAGCCTGTCTCCCCATTGATTTTCTTAATCCGAATCCCACGTTCTTCAAGTATTCCTAAAGCTGCTTCACAGGCAGGCTCTGGCGTCGCAGTCAGCAGGATCACTCTACATCCTGCTTGGAAAAATCCAAAAATATGCAAATAGGTCAGATAAAACAATAAACTGACAAGCTGTTTCGCATCATAAAGATGAAATTCATCAAAAATAATGGTTGAAAACTGGGTATAAAAGCTAGTAGCAATATTGATTTGATCAAGTTTGTGATAGCTGAAGAAGGTTGCGTAATAGAGAATATCTGGATTAGTCACCATTAGTAGAGGTCTATTGGCACCGACTTCTGGAAAAATTGTCGCAGGATTACGAATCAAGTTTTGCAACTTTTCTCCCGATCGCGCCCCAACCCGATCGTTCGACCACTTCCGCACTTCCTTCGCCGAAACAGCCTTAACAACGTGATTCAACTGCCCTTGGCTAGACTGGATAAACTCTTCTGCCGCTTTGGCCTGCTGTTCAATCAGCGCATTAGTTGGGGCAATGTAAATGGCATGACGATCGCTTTGATGAAGCAACGCAGATAGTCCAGCCTTCGTTTTCCCTGTTCCAGTTGGAGCAAGGTCGAGCACAATATTATACTCACGAGCCGCGTTGAAAACATCCACTTGATGCTGTAAAGCCCGACCCATAAATTTCAGTTCATCCGGTATAATCTGACATTCTGGAATCGTTCTAGCTTCCAAATCAATCGAAATAGGTTCATACACCATGATTCTTTCCTCCTCCACAGAATTGAAGATTTGCAGGTGTAATATAATCACCCATTCGCCATGCAGCCCCCCGAAATCGTAAGTTTTTAACCAATGACGTGGGCGGCATAGAAATCAAATCAAACGACAGAAGAGTTAGATCCGTTGGCAAATCTGCTGTACTAAAACAGGCTTGACTACTGTAATCTGCAACAGGCAGGGTTTCTAGAGCCATTTCTTTGAGAATACTGACACGTACTTTACTCATAAACTTTCCAACTCGAATGTAATCCGGTAGTTCCCGATCGCCAAATACAATAGTATGAAAGTAATTTCCTCGTTCAATCATCCGCAGTTTTCCTATTTGTGGGAAGTTGCTCGGACGAAAAGTATTGGGTTTTTCGCCGTTTCGGACTCTAATAGAATCTTGCCGTGCTGTCGCGACCCGATTGTTGGTCATGGCATACCAGTAAGAATCCGACAATGCATTAAACCGCTCAAACCGGAAGGTTGCACTCCCTTGTGCTGACCAAGCAGGCAAAATATAGCACTCTGAATTCAACGGCATTAAGTCCTCAATATAGCGAGGTTTCCCGCTCTCTTGATGGGTCAAACGGTAAGGCGATCGTGCCCAGCCGAACGCATAAGCTAAAGCATAATTCCCAATCAATCCTTCTGTGTAATAGGTATCCGAGAGTTCTCGTGAAGCAAAGAAAATCGGTTCAGCACACCAGAGTTCAATCAGTCGGGCTGTTTTGAATCGTGGTTTGGTTTCTGCTGGTATATCCATCAGGCTAAGTTGCGTAGACATCATCTAGCTCCCTGCTTCAGTTGTTTCTTTCTTTTTACCCTTACTTTTTTTAGCTTCAGGAGCATGACGGAACGGTTCGTAGGATTCATCCAGACGTTTTAGGAAACCTTCACGATCGGCATCCGACCAATGTTGATCAACATCAGCGATCGCAGCCTGTAATTCTGTTTCAGAAAGTTGGACTGAAATGCCACGACGATTTTTCCAAGATGCAATCACCTTTTTCGTCGCCTTGATTAACATGCCACTATCCAAAGGATGTTCCATAGGAGTACTTGACCCGACAAATTCATCATGAACAGCTTGTACAAGTTCTAATGAACTAGGGAGTTCCGCAATGCCGCCAAAAATGCCAAGCACTTGATTCTCCATTCGACCTACACGACTCGTTACTGCGCCATAGCGACTGGTTAGTAAAACATTGCCAATAATGTAACGAAACTCATCAGCCGTCACATCTTTCAGGGTCAAGACATCAAGGAAATGAACACCGGGCTTAATATATTCACTGGTATTCAACGCAGTTGAAGCATTGCCTTTCTCATCCCGCATCGTCCCCGTTTCAAAAATTGCATTGATGGTCCGATCGCTAATGGTATCCGCTGCTGACAGAAGACTGAACGCATCTTCTGTCCAAATCCGACTTTTTTGTGCGCCACCACCACCTGCCGCAAACCCGTACAAGAAGCAATCTACACACATTTCACAAGGCGCATTAGTATTGAGCGCACAGGGCACGCCATCTTTATTTAAGCGCAATAGCTCCTGCGATCGTAGAAATTCGCGGCCTTTTCGACGCTCTGGTGCGACTTGTTTACGCTTGGTCATGACAAGACGCTGAACAATCTGCGTGCGTGCCTCTTCAGTCAACCCAGCCGCAACAAACTCCCGACACATCGGTTCCCCAGTCCCTTCTGTACGCAGAATTAATTCAGAAAGAGACGTTCGTAACACAACTAAACCGATCGTGCGTGCCTTAGGGAAATTTTCGTAAGTAGGTGCAAAAAATGGAGCCAGTTTTTCGATCGACATGATTAATTCCTCAGTGATTTTAGGTGAATTATGAGTTTCCGCAGATAGTTTATGCAGCCACTTCATCAGTGTCTGGCACATCAGCTTTAGCCTTAGCCTTTAATTCTCGACGCGCTTCTTCCAAGAAAAAGAGGTAAGCAGCTTCAAGGTTTTTCTGATCGCTTAGAAGTTTGTCTGGACGTCCTTGGTAGACTTCTTCGTAGAGTTGGCGAATAACTACATAGTATTTTTTCAGGTATTCAAGTTTTGTGAGACCCACACCATGTTCTCGAATTCGGTCGAGGCGCGTGTGATATTTTTGTACAAGTGCCGCAAACATAAAATCTAAGTCCATGTAGGTTTTCTGCGATCGTACCGCTGTCAAAAACTCATTAAACGGCTCTGCTAATGAAGTGCGTTTCTCGGCAGAACTACCCCAAAGTTTAGCTTCAGCAGCAATACTAGTCGCTGCTCGCAGGTGCTGGGTTAGCGCAGAATTATCGTTAGGCATCAGACTCTCCAGTAAATTGTGTAAAGGTTCACGAATACGGCTCCAATTAAATGACAGATTAGGTTCATCCTGCTCACGCAAAATCCAACGTAGCAAGACGAAATAGAGACTAAATGGTCGGGAACAGGCACGAGCTAAATCATAGAGGCAATCATCCAATTTAGATAAACTGACGATCGCCAAAGCTAGATCGCTCAAGCACCGCAGCCGATCGCGAATTATCGTCGCCTGAGCACGATCGTAAATTCCCATTTGCGATCCAGAAATGTTGAGCAATGATTGCAATGTAGAAGGGATTCCCTCAACCCGGCCAAAATTCCCCACCGATGAATCAATCTGCATCCCCGAACTTAATACAAATGGAAATCCAACTTCAGGCGCTAGCGACAGTTCCAATGCCAGACGCAACGATTTTAGGAGTGCTAATGATGCCGTCGTATCCCCCCAAGTAAGCGGTAAAATTGTGCTGGAGTAGACAAAATCTTTGCGTTTTGGAAAAGCAATTCCAACGACTTTATTGGGCTTGAAAACCATTGCTTTATCGCGATATAGCTTTAACTCATCTAGCGTTACCGGACCACCGTCAGCATTGGTTTCACCCATCTCCTGTATCCACTCTTTCCAGATCTCTAGCAATGCCGGACTTGATCCTTCAGGCAAGGCAAAGTGCAGATAGTAAGGTGCTTCCTTTGGTTTAGCTGCTGGAAAATTTCCACCCACCGTCATCAGTTGATAGGCCAGCATTGCCATTGGGTCAGCTTGCCGAACGGGATCGCTGGTCATCCCGCCCGGTAAGCGATTGGAAAATAATTGAATCTTCGTTCCGATCGGCATTTTGTCTGAACCCAATACCGCCGTTTCCCCGATCGTTGCCCCCAGAGAACAGCGTTGCCGAGGATTTGCTTCAATATAAGCCATTAGTTCATTTGCTCCCATAATGGGCTGAATTCCAGGACAAGTAAGCGATCGGCGCACTGTAACCAACATTGCTTCATCAACTTCACTGTTTTCTCCGCTAGTTTCACCTTGCCGCATTTCGAGTGATTCTGTTAGAGCCATAAGTACACCCTCCATTTCTTTAGGTGAAGCCTTAGCCGCAAACAGACCCTTTCCATAAAGTGCATCAAATGGTTCTAAGGCAGATTTTTGTTCATCAGACAGTCCTGCATGGTTAGCGATTCGGTTCCAAATATCTTTAGTAGAGAGCGATGGAATGACTTCTCGATAGCTTAGATAAGCAGCTTTCAGCCCTTCTGCGATAGCGAATTCATCAGCATTAGTTACAGGAAACAGTCCAACCTCGATCGCCGTCGCTACGTTCTCCTCACCCGCTTTCTGATTTCCCCACTTCGCCACATCAGCTTGTACTTTATCGGCCTTAAATCCTGCTTTTTTCCGTTCTAATAATGCCAATACAACGCTCAGAACTTCCTCTCGATCGTGCTGCACTGCCTGAGATGAAACCTTAATTCCATCTTTAGTTGCGCGAACTAGTTGCTCAATATTTCCACCAAATACTTGACCAATTTTGCGTTGCCAGACCACAGCAATATCTTGAGTAAAATCGTCAGTCGGAATATTTGCACCTTCAACTAAAAAGCCATCTGAAAAAATAGCGAGTGGATTGTAGCCTCGCCGTTTCAGCACTTCTTCACAAGCACTGAGTAATAATGCTGTGATATATCCACGATCTTCTGTCACTCGTACTCGAAAAAGTTCACAAGGACGACCTAGAGCATGAATCAACTCTGTCCGAATTTTACTAATTAGCTTATCTTCAGGCAGCTCTAAATCAAAAAGATCTGCCGATCGTAAAATTGAAGCCCACCGCTCAATTCTCGGATCTTCCGGCAGGAATCGAGCGCCGTCACTCACGTTATGGCCAGAGTGACGTTCAATTAGCTTGCGGGCTAGTTCTAAGGCTTCATCATCTGGAATAAACTCGCTCACACAGGCTTTTTCTAGTTGCTCACGCAGAAATTTTTTATTTCGCGCCAGCGTCTTCACACCACGCCCAGCATCGTCTAACTTATTGAGGTCATGAACAGCAGTTGCACCTAATAAAATGGCTCGCTCTCGATTGGGTACTTTTGCTAATCGACTAACAGTAAGACTAAATTGACAAGCCGAATCCAAATGTTCAGCTAGGGTATGACTTTCCCTCACACCAGTTTGATTATGATTGCCATGCAATTCATACAACTTAGGACGAACTTCAATAAAGTAACGCTCTTCTAAGGTTTTGACAGGACGATCGAACAGTGACATTTCAGCTTTCTCCAGTATTTTGCGATCGAAATACTTTTTTATGATTGGGGTAATAAAGTAGTAGACACCATCCGATACTCAAACCGCGTTCCCTCCCGACGCCGATCGAATTGGTACCCTTGTTTCTGTGCCACATGTTTCGTTGCCGAAAAGCGATGCCCTACCTGACTCACTAAATCGTCCGTCGAATACCATTTCCCATCCTCCATCACAGAAACCAACAACTCTAGCTTCGTCACAATTTACTCCAGGAAACATGATAATCAGGACAATTCAACAATTCTTCAAATCTACGTTCTAATTTGTGTCCGTAAACCGTTGATAACTTCTATATTGACAGCCATAATAGAAATTGGCAATATAGACACGGATAAACTGTCCGTACACTTTTATCATGACTCGTAAAGGCAATGCCATTACCCTCTCTCTACAGGATTATGATAAGGATGCGCTCAAACAGATTGCAGCCGATCTCGGGATTACCTGGGGAGACAAGCCCAATATCTCCAAGCTCATCGAGGCGATTGCCCGTCGTAAATTCATCGTCTCGCCTAATGATGATTGGCCAGCCGCACGTATTCAAACCCTACTCACCGCGCAAAAACTCTTCATTGATACAGGCAATATTCAAGATGCTGCAATTCTGACGGAACTTCTGCTCTCCCGCAAAGAATTGACTATTCCTCAACGCAGCGATCTACAACACCTTCTCGACAGCCCGCCCCCGCCTTGGCGACAAACACTTGATCAACATATTCGGAGCCAAACGCCCTTTTGCCTTGATTACTACGATGCAGCCGATCGGCCCTTTCACTTCACCATTCACCACGCCCAAATCAATCCGATCGAAAAACGTCAATATCTTCAATGCTGGTGCGCTGAAACTGAACACAGTCAAGATATTCCCGAACTAGTTCATAACCGCAGCCTCAGACTCGATCGGATTCCTGAAGCAGCGATTACACCGCTTAAGGCGAAGTGGCGGCCTGGACTGGATAACATAGAAGTGGAATTTCAATTATTTAGTAATCTCGCATTTGCTTATACAAGTAGACCCAATGATGACGTCAATGAACTGACCGGAACGCCGCCAATTCGTCGAGTGGTCCGGAAGATTTCCAGTACTTTTTGGTTCTTTCGTGAGTTATTTCCCTATGGCGAGGATTGTGAATTAATTGCACCGAGTTCTCTACGATCGGCGTTTCGTCAAAAAGTGCAGGCTTTGGCGATAATCTACGACTCGTGAGAGCAGGATACTAGCGATCGATTGTGGAGGTAGGCTAGGTGCTACAAGGGAATGCTCTAGGACGGGATATAGGGAAGAGCGATCGCACGGGATTTAAGATTGCCCTATGAGACGATGAAAAATAGGTGCAGTTAGCACGGAAGGTTTTGGCGGAAGATTCGTAATGAAGTGAGCGATTCCCGCTCGGGAGGCTTTGCCAACGGTTTAGTTTGCCGCATTTATGGCTGATCATGCCAACTGCATCAAAGGAAATCCGCGCAGGATTTTGTGCCCATAAATCTCGAATTCCGGGAGTGTCTCGATTACCAAAACTCGATCGGGTAGAGTTGATCGTGGTTCATCAATTAGCAACTATAGGGAGTACCTTATGGCTGCGCTTACTCGGCAAAAATGGGACTCAGAACCAAGCGATTCAAGAGTTGGTGACAGCATCTTCACCTTCTCCGCTCTGGGCTAACATTGAAGATATCCTGGCAAACTACCGATCGAATCTGGAATCAAGCCAATTACTTAAAATCGATTCTCAGCATAAAAGGCTTTCAACACACATTCATTCGATCGGTTTTAATGTGAGTTCCGATCCCCCAATCGCCTCGTGAAGGACTACTGTGTAAACACACCCTTAAAGCCATTGCATCGCCCTAGTGCCCCATCTCCAATCCTGGGGTGCCAACCCGAAAAATCAGATTCTAAGTCCCTCAGAATTGGGGGGCTTAGGGGGCCAAAAGTCTGTAAACAGAGACATTTAAACTTATACTTTAAGATTTGACTTAATCGATAGCACCCATGAAAACTACATCGACTCCGCTTGATAATACGCCACTCTAGAAGCACTCCGCGTCAAACACCGTTAGGCTGCTTCCCTATCCCCCTCGTATCGCCATATCACTCGAGACCCACAAACCTCAAAAACACTTCGCACATTCCTTAATAATATCTAGTTTCAAGGCCCTACGCCCAACTCTATCGCAGAAAGGTTCTCACCCTCCGCAGAATCGCCGTCCCATCCCCGGCTAACGCCTTGATGAAATAGGAACCTTCAGGACCTTAAACCTCACCCCTGAAGGAGATTCATCATGAGCGCTGGACTTAATCAAATCACCATCCTCGGTCGTCTCGGCAATGACCCCATCACCCGCGACACCCGAACCGAAACCCCCGTCACCCATTTCGATGTCGCCGTAGACGAAAGCTACAAATCCAAAACCGGAGACAAAGTGGAGAAAGTCACCTGGTTCCGCTGTGAAGCTTGGAACGGTCGGGGAAAAGCGATCGAAAGATACCTCGGCAAAGGCAATCGCATTCTCGTCAGCGGACGCATGGACTTCCGGCAATATGAAAAAGCGATCGTCCTCAATGGCCAAGAAGGCACTGTCAAAATAAACGACCCCGTTCTCATCGTCGAAGACTTCAAAATCATCGATTGGAAAGACGATAATCCTGGCGACGGCTTTGACCAGGATGAACTTGTGTGACAAGCTGTGACCCCAATAAATAAGGTCACCACGAAGAACCGGAAACGGAATCGTGAACTTCTCTAAGATGGAGGTGAAAGCCCT
>JAYVVL010000277.1:0-3844 GCA_043787035.1 Synechococcales cyanobacterium | reverse complement strand
CTTAGACCTTGAACTTGATCTACTAGAAAAACACATTGAATCGACTGGAGAGCAAGTCAATTCAGGCTATACCAAGAATATCAGTGACGATGCAGTCGGTGCATTTTTTAAAGATATGGCTCGGTATCCATTGCTAAAAGCTGCTGAGGAATATGAGCTTGCACGGCGGATCCGATATTTTGCTGAGATTGAGACACTCAAATGTCAACTATCCGAAGAATATCAGCGATCGATCACTTCTCAAGATGTTGCAGATCACTATGGAATTACTGAAAAACAGCTTAACCACCAACTTCATCTAAGCCGAGTCGCTAAACGGAACATGGTCCGAGCCAACCTGCGCCTTGTCGTCTCGATCGCCAAACGGTACCTCAATCGGGGCGTTCCGTTCCTAGATCTAATTCAAGAGGGTGCATTGGGCTTGCACCGCGCAACAGAGAAGTTTGATCCAGACAAAGGCTATAAGTTTTCTACTTATGCCTACTGGTGGATCAGACAGGGCATTACCCGAACGATCGCCAACGATGCTCGGACCATCAGATTGCCAATTCACATCGTTGAAAAACTTAACAAACTAAAACGTGCTCAGCGCGACCTAAGGCAAGATCTAGGTCGTGTCCCTCAGGAATGTGAACTTGCTGCTGCCCTAGACATCTCAATCGAGCAACTTCGTTATCTTATTCAGATCCGTCGGCAGTCTCTTTCTCTCAACCATCGTGTGGGCACAGGCGAAGATACTGAGTTACTGGATCTATTGGAAGACCAGACCACACAGTCTCCTGAGGACAAGATGAATGAATCGGTCATGCGTCAAGAAATCTTAGAAATCCTTACAACCGTCCTAACAGAGCGAGAAAAGGACGTAATTTCTTTACGATACGGGCTGACGAGCACGAAGCCCTACACGTTGGAGGAGGTCGGTGGTTTTTTTAACCTGTCTCGTGAGCGAGTCCGTCAGATTCAGAGCAAAGCCATGCGAAAACTTCGACGTCCCCAAGTTGCAGAGCGCCTCAAGGGTTGGCTCGGTTAAAGGACTCATCGTAGGGTTAACGATCGTATGATAGAGAAGAGTCCTTTAACTGGGTATTCCTCACCATGCAAAAAATATGGGTTAATGAGCAGCTTGATCCGAGCGGTCTCCTATACGCTTGTATTGCCTGTGTCAACGAACAGCAAGCTCTAGACTGTCGAGCGTCGTTTGAGTCGAATTTGACTCAGGACCAGAAGAAATCGGGCTGGTCTGTTCGGATGTCTCAAATTTCGTCTTGGGATGATGTTCCCGCAGGTGCGCTAAAACTGGACTAAAAACTTAACTAGGACTAATGCTAGGTTTTCATTAAGAAATTGCCTTGAGAGTCTTACGGTCGTCTTATCTCTAATCCACTTCTCCCCCTTGAGGTCATTGTTGCAGTGAGTGTACAAACCCTGATTCCGTCTCCTAGTTTCACCAGTACAGAGTCTAGTTCGCCATTTGACACCGGATTGTTTGATGAGTATGTAATGGCGACCTATGGGCGATTTCCATTGACGTTGGTTCGAGGAGAAGGCTGCCGCGTTTGGGACGATCGCAACCAACCCTATTTGGATTTTGTGGCAGGAATTGCGACCTGTACGCTCGGTCATGCGAATCTGGTGATGGTCGAGGCTGCGACGCGGCAGATGCAGACGTTGCACCATGTGTCGAACCTTTACTACATTCCTCAGCAAGGGGAGCTAGCTCAATGGTTGGTTGAGCACTCTTGTGCGAACAGGGTATTTTTCTGTAATTCAGGCGCTGAGGCTAATGAAGGTGCGATCAAGCTGGCGCGAAAGCAGGCCCATGTGAAGCGCGGCATCGAAAATCCGGTGATCATTACGGCTCATGCCAGTTTCCATGGTCGAACCCTAGCAACCATTACGGCAACGGGTCAGCCGAAGTATCAGAAGAACTTTGCGCCCCTTGTTCCGGGGTTTCACTATGTTCCCTACAACGACATCACGGCTTTAGAATCGGCGATCGCCGATCTCGATCGTAACGGTCCTCAAGTGGCGGCGATTATGATGGAAGCGCTCCAAGGTGAAGGGGGTGTGAACCCTGGCGACCGAGCTTATTTCCAATGCGTGCGTGACATTTGTGACGAAACGGGGATTTTGCTGATCCTAGATGAAGTGCAGGTGGGCATGGGGCGAACTGGGAAAATGTGGGGCTATGAAAATCTAGGGATAGAGCCAGACATTTTTACGTCTGCAAAGGGTCTAGGCGGTGGGGTGCCGATCGGTGCGCTTTTGGCGAAGACGTCGGCGGATGTGTTTGCGCCGGGGGATCATGCCAGCACGTTTGGTGGCAATCCTTTTGTGTGCGGAATTGCTCTTGCGGTCTGTCATGCGATCGAGGATCAACACTTGATGGATAATGCGCAACAACGAGGTGAGCAGTTGCGATTGGGTCTGGCACAGCTTGCGTATCAGTATCCGTTGATTGTGGCGCAGTCTCGCGGCTGGGGGCTGATTCAGGGCCTGCTGATTCATGAGTCGGCGAGTGTGAATGCGATCGGTTTGGTGAAGGAATGCATGCAACTGGGTCTTTTGCTTGTTCCGGCAGGTCCCCAAGTCGTGCGCTTTGTGCCACCCCTTATTGTCACGGCGGCAGAAATGGATGAGGCGCTGAGTGTTATCGATCGTGCCCTTGCGAAGATGTGATGCCATCTTAGGTGATTTCTAAGAATAGGTTTACCAGAACCCCCCCAACCCCCCAATTCTGGGGGCTTCGACATCATGCTCCCCCAGAATTGGGGGCCGGGGGGGTTCTGGGTAAGTTTTTTATTAGAAATAGCTTTAAAAAATAGAATATTGACGTTAGCGATCGAAAAAAAGCCTCTCGATCGCTATAATAATAAGCTTGACTTAAAAATCAGTAAGCTTGGAGAATAGCTATGTCTCGCATATGTCAGTTGACCGGTAAAAAAGCGAATAATGCTTTCGCGGTATCGCACTCTCACCGTCGTACCCACAAAGTTCAGGAAGTGAATCTTCAGTGGAAACGCCTCTGGTGGGCTGAAGGTAATCGCTTTGTGCGGATCCGCCTCTCGACCAAAGCGATCAAAACCGTCGAGCTGAAAGGCTTGGCCGTCTACGCAAGACAATTGGGTGTCAACCTCAACCAATTTTAGTCATCGTTTTAAGCGATCGTCTGAAGGGATGAAACCTGAAAAAGTTTCTCAAAATTTTTTGCCTTAGTCTGTCCAATCGTTCCAAGCGGCTGGTCGAGAAGTCATAGATTGTTCATTTAAAGGAAGCTCTGGTGCAGTTTATGTGTCGGAGTTTCTTTTTGGAAAAGATAAGGTGATATGGAATTCAGCCCTGTAATAGTTTATGGATTCTATAAATTGTGGGTACGTTATGTGAAGAAGGTTCATAATCATGGATTGAGCCTTGTCCTTTTAAAGACACAGCATTTTTGATGGTTTGTCTAAAGAAATTTCGACAATCTGCCAAAGCAAGGCTAGAGCTGATTAAAGGTTAGCTCTCTGGCTGACCGGGTTGACTTAATCCAATCTGCCATACAGCCTCCTTCGTTACCGCCCCGGACAATTTCCCACTTGACCGGTAGTACCTAAACCCACTGTGCATTATGTCGAACCGTAATCTCTCCAAGGCAATTCAAAGTCTATCCCAAGAAATCTCCAAGCTCTGTCGATCGATGACCAAGCAAGTCATTAACTGGCTCTTGCGCGCTGCATTTGTCATCCATCGTCCTGGCTCTGCTTCTTCGGGTTTTGTGCTGCCGACGACGGTTCTACTTATCTTGGTGGTTTCACTATCGGTCGGTGCGCTTACCTATCGTGCCTTCACCCGCAATACCCAA
>JAYVVL010000276.1:0-10693 GCA_043787035.1 Synechococcales cyanobacterium | reverse complement strand
GTTCACTCTTGATCGCCTCATCGCTCAGTCTTCTGGCCATTGACCTAATACTCATCTTGATAAAGAGGAAGACCACCCTCGATCGGTTATCGTCTCATAAGCTTACGTTTTAACCTAACCCCTTACTGCTCTTAAATCCTCCCCATGTCCACTCTTGTCATCGTCGAATCTCCCACCAAAGCCAAAACGATTCGGAACTACCTTCCGGAAGGGTATCGCGTGGAAGCCTCCATGGGCCACATTCGCGATCTGCCGCAGTCCACCAGCGACGTCCCAAAAGAAATTACGGATAAGCGGGTGAGGGAGCTAGGAGTCAATATCTATGGCGATTTTGAGCCGATTTACTTGATCCCAGACGACAAGAAAAAAACCGTCAAGATGCTCAAGGATGCACTCAAGGATGTAGACGAATTGCTTCTCGCGACTGACGAAGATCGCGAAGGCGAAAGCATCTCATGGCACTTACTTCAGGTCTTGAAGCCCAAGGTTCCCGTCAAACGCATGGTGTTTCATGAGATTACCCAGGAAGCCATTCATGCGGCCATTGCCGATTGCCGAGATGTAGACGATAAGGTCGTTCGAGCGCAGGAAACGCGTCGGATTCTCGATCGATTGGTCGGCTACACTCTTTCTCCCTTGCTGTGGAAAAAGATCTCCTACGGGCTATCAGCGGGCCGGGTACAGTCGGTGGCCGTGCGGGTCTTGGTTAGTCGGGAACGCGATCGTCAGGCGTTTAAAAAAGGGTCCTACTGGGATCTCAAAGCGCTTCTAGCGGTGGCTGAGGGCAGTGGAAAGTCCGCCAAAACCATTGAATTTGATGCCAAGATGGTCACGCTCGGCGGGAAACGACTGGCGACAGGCGCAGACTTTGATGAAAATACGGGACGGGTTGCGGAGGGTCGAAACGTCGTTCTGCTCAACGAAGATGAAGCCCGAGCACTCCAAGCGCGGCTCGACGGCAAGCCTTGGACCGTCACAGAGGTGGAAGAGCGCCCCGTCATCCGCAAGCCATCGCCGCCGTTTACAACCTCAACGCTCCAGCAGGAATCCAACCGTAAAATTGGCCTTTCTGCGCGAGACACCATGCGTACGGCTCAGAGTTTGTATGAAAATGGCTACATTACGTACATGCGAACAGATTCGGTCCATCTCTCCCAACAGGCGATCGTAGCGGCCCGAGAATGCGTGGAATCCAAGTATGGTGCCGACTACCTCAGCCCCGAACCCCGTCAGTTCACCACCAAATCCAAAGGCGCGCAAGAAGCCCACGAAGCTATTCGCCCCGCCGGAAGCACCTACCGTACACCCCAAGAAACAGGTCTGTCAGGCCGCGAATTTCAGCTCTACGACCTGATCTGGAAGCGCACTGTCGCGACTCAAATGGCCGACGCACGCCAAACCCAAATTGGCGTCACGATTCAAGTGGAAGATGCGGGCTTCCGGGCTTCGGGCAAACGCATTGACTTTGCGGGCTTCTTCCGGGCCTATGTGGAAGGGTCGGATGATCCCAATGCGGCGATCGATAACCAAGAAGTGATTCTGCCCACGATGCGCGCCGGGGATCATCCCAACTGCGCCACCTTGAACGCGATCGGCCATGAAACCCAGCCCCCCGCCCGCTATACCGAAGCCTCGCTCGTCAAAACGCTCGAAAGCGAAGGCATCGGTCGCCCCAGTACTTACGCCAGCATCATCGGCACCATCATCGATCGCGGCTATGTCCAACCCGCCGGAAATGCCCTCGTTCCGACCTTCACCGCCTTCGCTGTCACGTCGCTCTTGGAGACCCATTTCCCGGATCTCGTAGACACGGGATTTACGGCCAAGATGGAGCGGACGCTGGACGAGATTTCCACAGGCGACGTGCAGTGGTTGCCCTACCTGAAGAGCTTTTATCTCGGGGAAGGCGGCTTGGAAAACCAAGTGAATGTCCGTCAAGATGCGATCGATCCCATCGCAGCAAAAACCGTTGAACTTGAGAACCTCGACGCCAAAATCCGCATTGGCAAATACGGAGCCTATCTCGAAATCGATCGCGAAGGCGAAATCATCAAGGCCAATATTCCGAAAGGTCTGACCCCCGCCGACCTCGACCCCGAACAAGTCGAAACCCTTCTGCGCCAGAAACTCGAAGGTCCCGATAAGCTCGGCATTCATCCTGAAACCGGAGAACCCATTTTTGTCTTAAATGGTAATTACGGCCCATACGTTCAGCTTGGCGAAATCCCTGAAGATAGCAAAGTCAAACCCAAACGATCGTCCTTCCCCAAAGGCATCACGCCGGAAAATATCACTCTAGAGCAAGCGATCGGATTGCTTTTATTGCCGCGCACGTTGGGAATGCATCCAGAATCCGGCTGTAAAGTGCAAGCGAGCCTCGGCAGGTTTGGTCCCTACGTCGTTCACGATCAAGGTAAAAACGGGAAAGACTACCGATCGCTCAAAGGCGACGATGAACCCGTGACAATAACGCTCGATCGGGCGCTAGAGCTGCTTGCCCAGCCTAAGGCTATTCGAGGGAAAGCAGCAGCGACGCCTCTTCGTGAAATGGGCGCGCATCCTGAAGATGGCGAACCTGTGAATCTGTACGAGGGACCCTACGGCACCTATATCAAACATGGAAAGGTGAATGCATCGCTGCCCGAAGGTGAAACGCTAGAGAGCGTGACGATGGACATGGCCGTGGAAATGCTAGACGCAAAAGCGGCCACCGCTAAAAAAGGCGGTCGTAAAGCAGCGGCTAAGTCCACGACTGATAAAAAGACAACCACTAAAAAGACCACAACGAAAAAAACGGTAGAACCCGAGTCCGCTGGCTCGTCCACCAATGAGGACCTCACTAAAATCACGGCAACCACTAAAAAAGCGACTGCGGCTAAGGAGAATACTTCAGCAACCAAAGCTTCTACAACTAAAGCTTCTACAACCAAAACAGCGGTGACCACCACTAAAAAAGCGACTGCGGCTAAGAAGTCCACGACCTCTAGCTAATGCATGTCTGACTCTAGCCCGTTGGTTTAGCCTGAATGGCTAGGCCGTTGTATTCTTGAGAGCAGAATAGAACAGGTGAAAACCTGCGGCTATGGCTCTTTTATTCTTCCACGCGATATCCGAGTTCAGCTAGTCGAGTGCGAGACTGTCTCCATTTGGGTTGGACTTTTACAAAGAGCTGTAGATCGATTTTGCCATCAATGAGTTTCTGCATTTGCAGTCTTGATTCTGTTCCAATACTTTTCAACATGGACCCTTTTTTGCCGATTAAGATTCCTTTCTGAGAATCTCGTTCGACGTGAATGGTAGCGAAAACTCGGGTGATATTAGCTTCCTCTTTAACTTGATCGATCGCGATCGCTACAGAGTGTGGGACTTCCTCACGGGTAGACAGCAGAATTTGCTCCCGAATCAATTCGCCCATAATGAAGCGTTCGGGTTGGTCAGTAACAAGATCAGGTGGATAGTAGTAAGGACCAGGCTGAAGCTGGTCGATGAGAGTTTGTTGAAGTTCTGGCAGTCCATCTCCCATGAGGGCCGAGAATTTGGCGACGCTCCAGCCGTTTTGGCGGACGAGATCAAGGTATCCCCGATCGCATAGATTTCCGTCTTTGAGCGGGATGTCACTCACAATGAGCGACGGATCCTGGCAATCCGATTTGTTAATGCCTAGCACAACAGGGACTTTACAATCTCGCAATAGGTCCGCAATAAAGCGATCGCCGCCACCGAGGTCGTCGCTACCATCTACCACAAAGACCAGAGCATCAACGGAATGGATGGCAATTTGGGCGTTTTTGACCAAAACTTCACCTAGACGATGATGAGGCTTGTGAATCCCCGGCGTATCTACAAAAATGATTTGTGCCTTTGGAGTGGTCAAAATCCCTTTTAGACGATTACGGGTGGTTTGGGCAGTGGGTGAAGTGATGGCTATTTTTTGACCGACGAGGGCATTCATCAGGGTAGACTTGCCGACGTTCGGGCGACCAATGATGCCTATGAACCCAGATTTGAATTCAGCGGTGGCGATCGGCATTCCACCGATACCATAGTTGATGTCCTCTTCTTGGCTCTTCTGACCACGCAGAAATGCCTCGATCACGTCGTTACCGGGCTGGCTGATGGAGTGTCGCTCATCGGCTGAGTTTGCGCGATCGACTTGATCTAATTGCTCTGGATTCAAGTTGGGCAAATCTGAGTTCATTCCGCGATCCCGCTGGGGGACGTCCATAGTAAATAGTTAATGAATTGTAGTAGACTTCTGGACCTTCAAGCGAACCTGCATGCCTCGATCGTCCTCAGAGGGTTCCAGAAAATGCTTCTAGCCGTTACTCGACTGGAAAATTATCCCCCAGCGTATCTTTCAAAACGGTCCGCGCTGCCAAATGATTTCGCGTCGAAGTTAAGATTTCCGATTCACGCTCTAGCCGTTCTTCGGTTTTGATCATTTCGAGCAAAGCCTGCTGCTCTTCAGGGACGCCTCTAAGATTACTAGCAATCCAATAGGACAACTCGATCGGTGTATCGGGCAGGTCATCGGGCAAATCGATGGATTCACCCGTCAGCTTCCCAGAAAGCCGCACGACATCCTGTAATAACTGCCCAACATCCCGAGTCATGGGACGCAAATCTTTTATCGTGGGTTCATCTTGAATCCATTGTACGAGTCCCACGCGGTAGGGCTTCTCACGCACTTGCTCCAACACTCGAAATCGCTGCTGGCCAAGCGTCAAGACTTCCATCCGATCGTCTGGCAATCTGTAAAACCGAACAATTTCAGCGCAACATCCAATGTTTGAGGGTGCATTTTTTTCCTGATCCCAAAGAAGCACTCCAAAGCGCCGATCGCTTTCCAAAATGCTATTCATCATCATCCGGTATCGATACTCAAAAATGTGAAGAGGTAACGGACGACCGGGAAACAAGATCATACCGGGCAGTGGAAAGAGCGGAAGTTCACGAACGGCAATCGAGGGAAACGTCATGATGCTAAGTCTAGCCCATTAAAAAGTGTATGTATTTCTTAATATATCGCTTATTGGACTCCGATTACTACGTCCGATAGCATTAATGATGATTTTTCTGAAGCCATCGATCGAGGTCCGCCAAGGTCTCAAAATCAAAGAGTGCCTCCGCAATCAGATCTAACTCATCAAAGGAAAGCTGCGACAACCGCTGCTCAAACTCCGTATTCAGCAGACCAATTTTTCGTTTAAGCTGACGCGCGATCGTTGCGATCGTCCGCTCACGTCCTTGCTCAATCCCTTGCTCAATCCCTTGCTGCATCCAACTGGTAACAATGGTCATAACGTCCTCCTTTTCTCGTAATTCAATTCTATCAAGCTGCTCTTGCAGATGTTGCTCTTCCAGTGGCTCTAATTTCAGATATGTATCCACAAATCCAGACAGAAGCTGTAATTGAGCGGGATTGAGGTTTAGACCTGCCATGAGTCGGAGACAGGCGAGTTTAACGTCAGGACGATCCTGTTTGCGAATTTTCATCTTCGCCATCAGGGCACTGGCAACGGGGTTTGGTTGGTGCTCGTAATCTCTCCAGGAGAGATGATTCAGCCGAATCGTACGGTAGTTAAACCGGAGCACTTCCCAATCGGGAAACTCAATTATGTAACTCCGATCGCCATCTTCTTTCGGGCTATGGTGGGAGAACAGGACGATCGGATAAACGGGCAATCCGTAATCCCGATGGAGCATCGAAAAATAATTGAAAATCCGTCTGTCAAAATTCTTGTGAAAAGCAGCCTGATGCTCAAAGTGGATAATAAAAAAAGCATCTTGATCTTTAAATTTTGCCTTAACAATCAAGTCTGTTTCAAAGGTATCGCCTTCGGTTAAATTTGCAAACAGTTCGAGGGGCAGAAATTCAATAGAGTTTCGATCGAGAAAGAGACTGACCTGTGGAAAAAAGAGATCAATGAATTCAGGGAAAAATTCACCTAAAAGTTCCTTGAAGAGGTGATCATGGCTCGTCTTCGACATCGAATTAATCCAATGAATTTTGTCCATCGTAACCTGCAAACAACAAAAATCCCTCCAGCTTTTGCTAGAGAGATCTCAAAGACAATCTAAAATTCAATCAAAAATCACCGCTAGTCTTACAGCTTAACTTCGATATCTACACCAGACGGTAAGTCCAGTTTCATCAACGCATCAATGGTTTTTGAAGAAGGCTGATAGATGTCAATAATGCGGCGATGGGTCCGAACTTCAAAATGCTCACGAGAATCCTTATCTACGTGGGGCGATCGCAAAACGCAATAAATCCGGCGACGCGTCGGCATTGGAATCGGACCGACAGCAGTTGCATTCGTGCGATTCGCGGTTTCAACAATTTTTTCGCAAGATGTATCGAGAAGGCGACGATCGAACGCCTTAAGACGAATGCGAATCTTTTGTTGCTGGATAGTAGCCATACAGAATCATTCCTATGTTTTCATGGTTCAGAGTGGTTCAAAGGTTGGCGATAGAGAACGGTTTAGACGCCCTAATGTCAACTTTGAGTTCAGAATTTACAAGTTGGCTAGGCATTCTCAATCACTGAGTTTCTTAAGAATGCTTAGCCATTTATCTATTTAATGATCTTAGACACAACGCCCGCGCCAACGGTACTACCGCCTTCACGAATTGCGAAACGCATCCCTTGCTCGATCGCAACGGGGCTGATCAAATCAACCGTCATCTTGATACGATCGCCGGGCATCACCATTTCAGCAGCCGTTCCGTCATCGGCGGTAAACGCGCTGATAGTTCCGGTTACGTCGGTGGTCCGAACGTAGAACTGAGGACGGTAGCCAGGAAAAAATGGAGTATGACGTCCGCCCTCTTCCTTCTTCAGGATGTAGACTTCCGACTCAAATTGAGTATGGGGTTTGATGGAGCCAGATTTCGCAAGCACCATGCCACGTTCTAAATCTTCTTTCTTCATCCCACGAAGCAGTAGGCCGGCGTTGTCGCCCGCTTGACCGCTTTCTAGCAGCTTACGGAACATTTCGATCCCGGTGACAGTCGTCTTGCGAGTTTCGCGAAGGCCGATGACTTCGACTTCTTCTTGAACCTTAACTTGACCGCGTTCAATCCGACCGGTTGCAACGGTACCCCGACCTGAGATGGAGAACACATCTTCGATCGCCATCAGGAAGGGCTTATCGACTTCACGTTCAGGAGTTGGGATGTATTCATCCACTGAAGCCATCAGGGCGTGGATACCGTCTACCCAAGCATTTTCACCCTTCAGGGTCTTGGGATTAGATTGCATCTGTTCCAAGGCACGAAGCGCTGATCCTGAGGTGATGGGGATATCATCGCCAGGGAAATCGTAAGAGCTGAGAAGCTCGCGCACTTCCATTTCAACAAGCTCAAGTAGCTCATCATCATCAACCATATCCTTTTTGTTCAAGAACACGACGAGACGAGGCACACCTACCTGACGCGCTAGCAGGATGTGCTCACGAGTTTGGGGCATGGGACCATCAGCAGCGGAGCATACCAAAATGCCACCGTCCATTTGTGCAGCACCCGTGATCATGTTCTTTACATAATCCGCGTGTCCGGGACAGTCAACGTGAGCATAGTGTCGATGTTCGGTCTCGTACTCAACGTGAGCCGTGTTGATCGTGATCCCACGAGCTTTTTCTTCCGGAGCTGCATCGATATCTGCATAGCCCATCGCGGTCGCATCGCCCATCGCCGCCAAGGTGCAAGTGATTGCTGCGGTTAGCGTGGTTTTACCGTGGTCAACGTGACCGATGGTGCCGATGTTAACGTGGGGTTTAGACCGTTCAAACTTTTCGCGTGCCATTTGTTACAATTCCTCTTGCAAACTATGCGTTCCCTTTGTTTTTGGCGATGATTGCTTCAGCAACGTTGCGAGGAACTTCCTCGTAAGCGCTGAACTCCATCGTGAAAGTACCCCGACCTTGGGTCATCGATCGAATGTCGGTTGAATATCCGAACATCTCAGCGAGGGGTACTTTAGTAACTACTTTAGCGATCCCACGCTCAACGCCTTGGGACTCGATTTGACCCCGACGGGAAATTAGATTCCCCATCACTGGACCAATGTAGTCTTCCGGCGCTTCAACCTCAACTTTCATCACAGGTTCGAGCAAGACCGGAGAAGCCTTAAGAACAGCGTCTTTAAGTGCCATCGATCCAGCAATCTTAAACGCCATTTCGTTCGAGTCAACATCGTGGTACGAGCCATCGATCAGCGTTGCTTTCACGTCAATCAAAGGATAACCTGCAATCACACCGGATTCACAAGCTTCTTTCATCCCTGCTTCCGCAGGTCCGACATACTCCTTCGGCACGGTTCCGCCAACAACCTTTGAAACGAACTCAAAGCCGCAGCCAGATTCACCCGGTTCGAGCGTGATCACGACGTGACCATACTGACCTTTACCGCCAGACTGACGAACGAATCGTCCTTCTGCCTTGACTTTTTTGCGAATTGTTTCTCGATACGCGACTTGAGGCGCGCCAACATCTGCTTCGACTTTGTATTCACGTCTCATCCGATCGACCAGGATTTCGAGGTGCAATTCACCCATCCCAGCAATCACGGTCTGATTCGTTTCATGGTCGATGCGGACGCGGAACGTTGGATCTTCCTCAGCTAGTGCTCTAAGCGCTTTGCCAAGTTTCTCCATATCGCTCTTAGTCTTCGGTTCAACTGCAACGGAAATCACAGGTTCAGGAATGAACAAGGATTCCAGCACAATTGTGTCGCCTTCGGGAGTGAGGGTATCGCCCGTGAGGGTTTCCGACAATCCTGGGATTGCGCCCAAGTCACCTGCGCGAAGCTCATCGACGTCAATCCGCTGATCCGCTTTAAGAATAATCAAACGCGACACGCGCTCTTTCTTACCCTTGGTGGTGTTGTAGATGTAGCTTCCCTTAGACAAAACGCCTGAATAAACGCGAACGAAAGTCAAGCGACCCACGAACTTATCGGCCATCACCTTAAAGGCCAGCGCTGCGAGAGGCTGATCATCTCTAGCAAAGCGAGTCTGGATGCTGCCATCGGGCATGGTGCCTTCGATCGGCTTAACGTCGATCGGTGCAGGCATGTAATCCACAACGGCATCAAGCAACTGTTGAACGCCTTTGTTTTTGAAGGCAGAACCACAGAACATTGGAACCATGGATCCTTGAAGGACGCCCAGACGAACCGCTTTCTGAATCTCTGCGATAGTGAACTCTTCACCCGCAAAGTATTTCTCCATCAAGACTTCATCGGTTTCAGCCGCAGCTTCGATGAGTTTGACGCGAAATTCAACCGCCCGATCTTTGAGATCGTCTGGAATCTCCACAACTTCGATCTCTTTGCCTAGATCGTCTTTGTGGACATAAGCCACCATCCGAACCAAATCGACGACGCCTTTGAAGTGCTCTTCAGCGCCAATCGGCAACTGCAAAGCCACAACAGGCGCAAGAAGACGGGTTTTGACTTGCTCGTAGACTTTATAAAAATCTGCGCCAGTACGATCCATCTTATTTACGAAGACAAGCCGTGGAACGCTGTAGCGATCGGCTTGTCTCCAGACGGTTTCTGACTGAGGCTGGACGCCACCCACGGAGCAGAACACCGCGATCACCCCATCAAGAACCCGCATGGAGCGCTCAACTTCGATTGTGAAGTCTACGTGTCCAGGCGTGTCGATAATGTTGATCTTGTGCTCAAAGGCACCGGGTTGAGGCAAGGTGGGATTCTCAGGATCACGACGAGTCCATTCAGTACTAATCGCAGCCGCAGTAATGGTAATACCGCGCTCTTTCTCCTGCTCCATCCAGTCAGTGGTAGCGCCGCCATCATGGACTTCGCCAATTTTGTGAACCACACCGGAATAGAACAGAATCCGTTCCGTTGTAGTAGTTTTGCCCGCATCAATGTGGGCAGCAATTCCGATATTTCGTACTCTCTCGAGCGGAACGGTACGAGCCACGGATACCTCCTCGATACATAAGGTTTTAAGTGAGAAACAGCGCCCGAATAAAGAACAGACTAGCTGTAGCTTAAGGGCACTGTAAAGATTCTATACGGTCTGACGTACCATTTAAATCTGTATTTGAATATGACCTAAATGGCAAGCCCTAGCGCAAAACCCTGTCTAACGTCACAGGGTCCAAAAACGGTTGAAATCTGGCTAAATGACAGCCTAGTAGCGATAGTGAGCAAATGCTTTGTTCGCTTCAGCCATCCGGTGAGTTTCTTCGCGTTTGCGAATGGCACTTCCGGTTTGGTTCGCGGCATCCATGAGTTCATTAGCAAACTTGCTGGCCATCGATTTTCCAGCGCGAGCGCGGGAATACTGAATCAACCATCGCAATGACAGCGCAATTCCCCGATCGGTCTTCACTTCCATCGGAACCTGGTAGGTTGCACCGCCGACCCGACGAGCTTTGACTTCTACCAAAGGCGTGGTGTTTTTGACCGCTTTTTCAAAGATTTCCATGGGATCAGTCCCAGTCTTTTCTTTGATCATGTCAAAAGCATCGTAAATAATCCGATTCGCTACCGACTTTTTGCCGCTGTGCATAATGCGGCGGGACGTCATAGTGACCAAGCGGGAGTTGTAAACCGGATCCGCAGGAACCGGGCGTTTTTTGACTGTGACGCGACGAGACATAGAATAAATCCTTTCTGAGTTTGAGATATCTAGACGGCTAAACTTCAATCCTG
>JAYVVL010000275.1:0-10717 GCA_043787035.1 Synechococcales cyanobacterium | reverse complement strand
CTATGACAGCCCAAGCAGTCCGGAAGTGTTGCGAATGCTGGGGATGCCGGAGGTGGTGAGCTGGTATATGCGGCGGTTTCGGCAGGTGTTTGTGGATTCTGATTTAGGCAAGACCTTATCTCCGTTTATCCCGCCCGTTGCAGCAGCAGTGTTGAATTTTAATTTTATGGGCGATAATTTCTCGAAACCCACCACCGACGTCATGGGACTCCTTGATAAAGGCATTGCCATTCTGTCTGACCCCAACCAAACGATCGCCTATCTCGTCACGACTTCAGATCCTGTGGCCCAAGCGACTGCCCAATATCTATGGGGCAGTGCTCAACAGGTGGGTCTGTGTGTGGCAGGGGTGATTGCGAATCCTACGAGTGATGGCACACCTGGGGCGATCGAAGGATTTGGGGATTTGCCGATTACGCAGCTTCCCTATGCAAATTTGGGTATAAATCCTGGATCTGTATTGTCAGCAACGCTCCCGGATTTTAGTCAACGTGGACGTGCGCCGCGATCGGTCGTAGTGGATAAGCCCGGTCGTAAGGTGTCGTTGTATTTGCCCAGTTTTGACAAGACGCAGGTGAAGCTAACGCAGTATGGGCCTGAGATTACCATCGAAGCAGGCGATCAACGCAGGAATGTGTTTTTGCCCGTAGAATTGAGCGGATTACCCGTTGCCGGGGCCAAGTTTCAAGATGGATATCTGATTATTTCGTTTTAAAACCGATACCCCTTCTACACCCCAAATTTCCTATGACAGAACCCAACAAACTCGAAACTCCCCAAACCGACGATCGCGCTGCCCGTCTTCGCCAAACCCTGGGCATGAAGGGGGCGGATGTGAAAGGCAGTTCGATTTGGAAAATCCGATTGCAGTTGATGAAACCCGTTACTTGGATTCCGTTGATGTGGGGCGTTTTGTGCGGGGCGGCGTCTTCGGGCCGTTTCACTTGGACCTTTGAAAATGTGGCCGTGTCCCTTGCGTGCATGTTGATGTCAGGGCCACTCCTCACCGGATACACCCAAACCATTAACGACTACTACGATCGCGACATTGATGCCATCAACGAACCCTACCGCCCCATCCCGTCGGGTGCCATTTCTCTCGGCCAGGTTAAGGTGCAGGTTTTTGTCCTGTTAGGATTGGGCCTCACGGTTTCCTATCTCCTTGATCTTTGGGCGGGTCATAGCTTCCCGACTTTGCTGGTAATGGCGATCGGAGGTTCCCTCATCTCCTATATCTATTCTGCACCGCCGCTTAAGCTGAAGCAAAATGGCTGGCTGGGCAATTATGCTCTAGGTGCGAGTTATATTGCATTACCCTGGTGGGCGGGTCATGCTTTGTTTGGCGAACTGAACCAAACGGTCATGGTGTTGACCTTGTTTTATAGTTTGGCGGGTTTGGGCATTGCCATTGTGAATGACTTCAAAAGCGTTGAAGGCGATCGGGCCATGGGCTTGGATTCGCTTCCGGTTATTTTTGGGATCACCCGCGCCTCCTGGATCTGTGTCCTGATGATCGACATTTTCCAGGCGTTGATGGCTGCCTACTTAATCAGCGTCGGAGAAAATCTCTACGCCACGATTTTGATCCTGTTTATCATTCCGCAAATCACACTGCAAGACATGTACTTCCTGCGCGACCCCGTCAAAAATGACGTGAAATACCAGGCCAGTGCTCAGCCTTTCCTGGTCCTTGGAATGCTTGTCACTGGCATCGCTATGGGGCATACCGTGCTGATGTAACCCTGACCCGTTAGGAATATATCAGCGAACTTCGCCTCCCAATGTTCGGGGGGCTTTTTTCTGAAAACTTTGACCTCAAAGCTTTGACAAAGTGCCATTTCTGCCTATACTTTTTCGTAACTTAGTTTCATCACTAAGCGCAGTGGTCAAGAGTTCGAGACAGTTTGGTTTCTAAATCGAAAATTTACAGGAAAGCCAGCGTGGTTAAGTTCGGTTTCAGACGGTCCAAAAAAGAATCTCAGTCAGATAATAATGCTGATGTTGAGAACTCTCAACGCCGTCAGCGCTCTTCACGCAAAGTCCGACGGCAAGTCTTGAACGCGCGTCAATCTTTGGGCGATCGATGGGAGCAACTGGAAGACCGAATTCCATCACCGCTCAGAAAAGTGCGTAATCAGATTTTTCTTGGTGGGTTGCTTGTCGCCACGCTGGGCCTAGGCTACGCCTACGTAAAAATAGATCAAGAACTCCCCGAAATCGATACTCTTAGAGCCTTTGTCCGTCCAGGAACCCTCAATGTCAAAGCCGCTGATGGCACCGCCATCCTTCAGACTGGCCCTGCAACCCGAGATAAACTTCCCCTAAAACAAATCCCGAAACAGGTGGTCCATGCATTCATTGCGGCGGAAGACCGACGGTTTTATCAGCACAGTGGCGTGGATTATTGGGGGCTTCTGCGAGCCGTCGGGCGAAATGTGATGTCTGGAGAAATGGTAGAGGGCGGCAGTACGCTGACTCAGCAGTTGGCCCGGATGGTTTTCCTTAACCAAGATCGCAGCCTCATTCGTAAGGTTCGGGAGGCTATGCTGGCCCAGAAACTAGAGCGCAGTATGTCCAAGGATGACTTACTTGAGAAGTACCTGAACATGGTCTATCTCGGGTCGGAAGCTTACGGGGTGGGCGACGCGTCTTGGGCGTTTTTCAGCAAACCGATCGCAGAACTAACGCTAGGTGAAAGTGCCCTGATCGCGGGGTTGCCGCCTGCACCCAGCGTTTATTCCCCGCTGATTAATAAAGAAGTGGCCAAAGAGCGCCGCAATATTGTTCTAGCGCGCATGGAAGAGCAAAAATTTATTACACCTGAGGAGGCGAGTAAAGCTCGATCGGAGGACATCAACCTCAAACCTGCAGCGCCCAAAAATCTTTACAGTACTAGTCCGTATTTCACCTCTGCGGTCCAAGAAGAACTCACGAAATATGTCTCGAAAGACGTGATGGAATACGGTGGACTTACGGTTGAAACCACCCTAAATCCCACCTGGCAAAAAGCGGCAGAAGAGGCCATTCGCCCTGTCTGTGGCTACAACGAAAACGAGCAGGCTGCGCTAGTCGCCGTCGATCCACGCAATGGCGAAGTCCGCGCCCTCGTCGGAGGCTGTTCTGATAAGTCCGGCACCTTCAACCGCGCCACCCAAGCCCAGCGTCAACCTGGATCGACGTTCAAGGCGTTTGTCTATGCCAGTGCGATCGCCTCGGGTTTATCCCCTTACAAGCCCTACGTAGACGATCGATTCACCGTAGACGGATACTCCCCCAAAAACTTCGGTGGCAAACATGCTGGCAGCATGGACATGCGATCGGCGTTAACGAAGTCTGTGAATGTCATCGCCGTTAAAGTTCTCCTCGACGTGGGGTTTGAACCCGTGATTCAGCTCGCCAAAGATGCGGGAATCGAGTCGCCGCTGAAGAGTGAATATTCTCTGGCGCTCGGGGCGTTTGAAGTGAATCTGCTAGAACTCACCAGCAGCTACGGAACGTTTGCAGCAAAGGGCGAACATACGCCTGCTCACACCATTACTCGTATTTTAGATAACAAAGGCAAAGAAATTTACAAGGCCAAATTTGAAGCCAAACGGGCGATCGATGCGGATTCGTCAAGCATCATGACATCCATGCTTGAAAGTGTTGTAAAAGATGGCACAGGTGCTCCGGCGGCTCTCAGCGATCGGTCGGTGGCGGGCAAAACGGGCACTTCTGAAAATGCCCGTGATATCTGGTTTGTGGGCTACATCCCTCAAATGGTCGTGGGCGTTTGGGGGGGCAACGACGACAGCAGTTCGACAGGAATGAGTAGCAGCACCGCCGCCTCAGCGTGGGGAAACTTCATGCGGGTGGTCACCAAAGATATTCCGCCTGAGAACTTTCCTGAAATTCCGAAAGAACTCGACGATCGCAAAGGCACTGTGAAGGCCGCTCCTATCAAAGCCAGGGTCTCATCTAACGGCACAGGCGTAGATCTGGATTCTCGCAGTAGCGGTCGCAGCTACGAAGACCCTGTTGAACCCCAACGACGCCAGCGCGATCCTGAACCCGAACCGGCCCCTAAAAGTCGCCAAGAGAGTTACAAAGACGATCCGGTTCCTCCTCGTGCTTCTGAACCCGCACCCTACGTGCCTCGTCAGCGTGATCCCGAACCCTACATTCCACCGAGCAAGCCGCAACCCCGCGCACCTGCACCTCTAGCGCCCGAACCCATAGTGCCCCCACCTTCTATTCCCGAACCCGAACCCGCGCCTCCTTTAGTGCCCAAAGGTAAGCTTTAGTGGGCATTTAAAAGCAGTTCACCCTTCATTTGGAGGCTGCTTTATTTTATACAAGACTTTTATTCAACCATTTTAACTAAGTGTGCGTTTCAGGATGTTGCATCGCATAGTCCCGAAACCGTCCCATATCGGCATTCAGCGAGCCTTCGACCACCTTTCCCAGCGATAATCCCGTCATGAGTTGCTGAATAATATGGGGGACGGAGTAAGCGACCGTAAGTTTGACAATGCTGCCTGCACTGCCTCGATCGTAAAACCGAATGGCACCTCGGTTGGGCAAGCCATCGACCGATTCCCATTGAATAATTTGGTTTTTGACTCGGCGAGTAATCTTTGACTGCCAGGTAAAAACCAGACTACCTGACGCTAACTTCCAGACTGATAATTCAGGGTCTTCGGGTTTGATGGTCACGGATTCGATCCATTTCATCCATTTGGGCATCAGCTCAATGTTCTCCCACAGGTCCCAAACGCGATCGATGCCGATCGGGACTTCAATTTGGACGGTATGTTCTAACCAATCTGCCATGGTCTATGCTCTCCGATCGATTCTTCACTGTGGGATGGGTGTGGATGGATGGGTGTTGGTGGATCTTAATGGGTGTTGATCGATATTAATTGATGCGTTGCTTCACTTAACGCATCCTACGTCGGATGGTGGGATATGTCGTCGGGCTATGCGTACGAATATCGAAATAGTCCTTCGCCTTCGACTTTTTGGCCCAATGGCTCCAAGATAACCGCTGCGGCTTGTTTACCCGAAATGGTAGCTCCTTCCATGCTGTCGATGTAATCCTGTTGGGTATAGCTTCCAGCAAGGTAGAAATTTGCTACGGGCGTTTTCTGGTTCGGGCGGAACGGGTCCATGGCGGGTTTTTCGCGGTACAACGACTGAGCCAATTTCACGACGCTCGACCAAGTTACATTCAACTCCCGTGCGGACGGAAATAACTCGTGTAGTTGGGCTAGGGCATGAGCTACGATCGCATCATTACTCATCTTGATAAACGGATCCCCTGGCGTCAGCACTACCTGCATCAGCGAACCTTGACCCTCACGGTAATAATCTTTCGGACTCGAAATTGCCAAGTCTGAAAAACAGGAGAAGTCGGCATCGGCACTGTACAGCAAGTTGTTCATCCCCGCTGCATGGTCTAACTGCATTCGCTCTGCTTTGTCCCTCGTCTCCGTAACCCAGCCGTCAAAGCGCATCTGCACCGTCACCACCGGGACCGCATCCAGCTTATAAATATTGTCAAATTCCGCCATCGATCGCCACTCTTCTGGCAATAATCGCTGGATTCCTGGAATGTCGCACGCCGCTAAATAGGCATCGGCAGTCACCACTTCTTCAGTGTCTCCGGAGGCAATAGATAGTCCCGTCACCTTCATCTCGGTACCGTCTTTCGAAAACAAAATCTTTCGAGTCTGGCGGCGGGTATGAATTTTTGCGCCTTTGGACTGGATGTAATCAACAATAGGTCCCGTCAAATCCGTCGCAGGAGAACCCGACAGCATGTTTAGCTGCGACGCCTCAGTTTTGGACGCAAACATCATAAAAATCGTCAACATACACCGCGCCGAAATGGCTTCCGTATCAATAAAGCCTAGGGCGAGAGCGATCGGATCCCACATGCGCGTTAGGCTGTTTTGCGACCCACCATGATTTCTAAACCAATCCGCAAAACTAATCACGTCCAGCTTGCGAATCATCTTCATCGCTGCCGGGTAGTTCACTAATCCCACTACGATCGGACTCGTCCCTAGCGCTATTGCATTTTGAATCTTGTCTTGAAGGGTCAACTGCCCCGTGGTAAAAAACGCTTTCAACCCATGAAAGGGCGCACCGACCAGAAACCGGAAATCTAACCGCCCAACGTCGCCGTCTTTGTTAATGAACGTATGGACATGCTCCTTAAGCAACAAGTTCTCAAACGCGCCGACCTTTTTCATTAGCGCAAACAAATTGGCGTAGTTATTAAAAAAAACGTGCAGCCCCATCTCAATATGGTTGCCATCGGCGTCTACCCAGCTTCCCACCTTGCCGCCAATGAACGGGCGAGACTCGTATATTTCCACCTCATGTCCAGCATCGACGAGTTCTACTGCCGCCGCCAATCCGGCCAATCCCGCTCCAACAATCGCAACACGCATCACAGCACCCAAACTTCGTCGAAGGTTTTAATTGGTTTAAGTATTTTTGCACTTAACCATTACAGATTGTAACGCTTATGCGGCTTAAGCTAGGATAGATTGACGATATAAATCTGTGCAAACTCTGTTCAAGCAGTGTTTAAGCTTCGAGTCAGGTCAGTGACCTAAAGCGCCTTAGGCATTTTCTCACCTAAAATTCTCATTATGCTTCGATCGTTTTTCTCCATCACTGCTCTAACCCTCTTCGTGACGGGCTTAACGGGTTGCGCCACTGTTCCCCTTCCCGGTAAAGGCTTCATCACGCCCCAATCGGTCCGTCCGGTGAAACCACTCATGGAGGGACGAGAAGGGGTCATAAGCCAAAAACAACCCACGTCAAACCCCACTGCCAAGCCAAGTAACAAGTCGGGTGCCGGATCCAGTCCACTGCCTCAATCTGGACAGACCGTCCCCGATAGCGCAGTGGCTCCCAAACTTCAAGAAGCTGAAAACAAAGCCGCCAGTGCCATAAGCTTAAGCCAATCCGCCCAAACTGAAGACGACTGGACGCTCGTCGCACAACAGTGGAAACGTGCGTTAGCCCTTCTTCCGAACCCTGCCGCCACCTCCCCACTATCCGGGAAAGTTCAACAGGTCCGCAGTACCTACACCAATAGCCTTCAGTCTGCCCAAGCTCAAGCCCAAAGCTCCGGCAAACCGACGGCTAAAGCTCCCCTTGAAGTCGATCGAAACACGAGTGGCCGTCGGGGCATGATATTAGGTCCCGAAGCTAGCCCGTCTCCTAGTGCAACACCTACCGCCAAACCTACAGACAAACCCACAGAGCCTTCAAAAAACAATCCCAATCCTGCTCCATCCGTCAAGAACTAGCGCTATACTTAGGGATGTATAGTATGACTTCATACCATTTGGGGCTGTAACGGTTTCGACAGGTTGGCGAACGTTATGCTGTGATACAGGCCGAGGGGGAGTCCACCCTCGTAAATCTAGGCTCAAAACAAATAGATGCAAACAACATCAAAACCTTCTCTCGTAAAGCCGCACCAGTTGCAGCCTAAATAACCTTTAATCTAGGTTCGAGAGCCTCTGATTCGACTCCGTTAACGATCGAGGAATAACCCCAACGGATGCTGTTGTGCTCGTTTATCGGGTTGGAGACCAACTTAAGACCAAATCCGGGAATCCTACCGACGGGATATAATGTCGGGTTCCCGCTTCGAGGGTTAGAGAAGCTAAGCCTGTGAATGAACAGTATATTAATATCCGATTTGGACACGGGTTCGACTCCCGTCAGCTCCATAAGTCCTAAAGCCCTCCCTGTGAGGGTTTTTGAGTATTTAGAGTGAATTTTAGGAAAGGCCCCTTGGTCCCCAAGATGCTGTTGGCGACTTGGACTAGTCTTGATTGAAAAATCCCTCTAAATCCTCCTTGAGAAAGGGGTTTAGAGGGATTGAGCGGAGCCTTTACATCCGTTTAGAACAGTTCGTCTTGAGCTTCTTCCTGCGTGTTGGTGTGACGTAAGGTCGTCGATCGATTGAATGTGAGCTTAACCTGTCTCATTTGTTCACCATCTGACGCGATCGCCATAATTGGGAAGTCTAACACTCCATCTTGGAATGACATCTGAAGTCGGAAGGTGCCATCGGGACTGAGCTGAACCGGGACGCCGCCTATGGTGACTTGGGCATCCGGTTCAGTTGCGCCGTACACGATCAGTTCAGCATCGGCCACCAGCCAAAACTTCCGCGATCGAACCCTCGGCATCCCAATTCCAGACATCCCAATTCCAGACATCCCAATTCCAGATAGTCCCCTGTCTGGTTGTCCCATTCCTGAAGGCGTTGGTACGGTCCATATGTCCACTTCTTCTGGCGGCAACATGAAGGAACTTAGGGATTCTGTAGGACTCTGAGAACCATAGAATGAACCTGCAATCCGTAAGGCTTCTGCTGTTTGTGAAAGCCCGAATACGGCGGACGGAGCTTTGTCTAGACCCATACGATTTTGCGGGTTAGCTTGGAGAGTTTGGCCCGGAGGAACCAGTTGCAAAAAAATAGAATCGACAATCTTGTCTTCCCACTCGATCGCCTTAAATTGGTCATCGTGCCAATCCGATGAATAGACCGGAGGTATCAGAACGCTGTTCGATCGCGCCAAGACCAGCCAGCCGCCAACTGCCGTGACATAGCCAATCTCCGCCATGTACTCGCGATCGCTGACTGGAATGGCTAAGTACCAGTCCCGTGCGGTTTCGTCGCAGGCGTATTGTTGGAGACTATGGGGTTTTTGGGTGGTTAGGTCAAGGTCTGTAACATCGTAAAGCCGCAAAGCAAACTGCAGTCCACCCTGATTGCGCAGCGCTTGGCGATGATCGTTAGGGGTATCCCAATAGGTGTAGCACCACTGCGGATCGCGAGCCATCAAAACAATTCGACTGTCGCCATAGCCTTCGGGTAACTCCGGTAAACCGTCATCCACTCCACTCAAGCTGAGGTCTGAACGAGTTGTGCTAGCAACGATTCCCGCAGCTCCAATTCCCGCAGCAATGCCTCCAACGCCTAGTGCAGCCATCCCCAAAGCTGCCGTTGTCGGGCTGGGTAAGTTGCTGAAGGGTGCGGGAGGAGTCTCATCCTCAACCGTCTCATCTGCTAAATTGTATGCTGGTGAAAGCGCCGGATTAATGGCGTAATCCGGTTCAAGTGGCTCATATTCGTCAGGAGGGAGCTGGGTGATGGGTTGGTGAGGCTCGATCGATATACGATCGTCAGGTATGCGGTCAGGTGTGCGATCGTCAAGGACGGGAGCCGCTGCCGAACCCAGTCCTACTCCTGCAAGTCCCACCGCCGCCGCAATTCCCGTTGCGCCCACGACTGCTGCTGTTGGAAATTCTAATCCTCCAGAGGTACTGTCCGCCTGACGCGGATTGACTTCTGCGGTCCCTTCGCCATGCACGGCCACATCGTGAGGAACCGTCGCGATAGCATTCTCCTCATCCCACGGATCGACCGATACGAGGCCACCGTCTCGTGGGGAGCGTTCAATCAGAGGACTAGCTGTTGCTGCGAGTCCTAATCCCGCAGCACCCATCGTTACCGCTGCCGCCCCGAGTCCCGCCGCGATCGCCTCATCCGGAACAGCAGTGGACCCGACAACTGGAGCTAGAGGTGTAACAACTGGGGCATCGGCGGTGGGCGCTTGGACAGTTGCGATCGTTGGATTACTCTCATCAAGAGTCACAGCGGAAGGACTAACAACTGGGGAAACGTCCGTCGTAGCAGGGGTTGGATCAACAGTTGGAATACTCGATTCATTGATCGCGTCCTCCTTCGCACCCAATAATCTCTTTAAACCCCACAACCCCAATAAACCCAGGGGCAGCAGCAGCCACCACGGAAATCCACCCGCTTCAGAGGGCTTTGCCAGAGGCGCAACAGCAGGACTCACAGGAAGGGGCGCTGGAGCCGCGTTTGGCACAGCAGCCATGGGACTGGCCGTTGTTGAGGCGATCGCAGTCCCATTTGATTGTGCGATTGCCCCTGCGATCGCCTCTTTCATATCCACAACTTCTGCGCCCCCTGACGACACGGACTGGATTGCCGCCTTTGCCTCATCGCCAGACAAATAGGTCAAAAAGGCCAAGGTCGCGGGTGAAAGCGTGCCTTTTTTGTAGATATAGGCGATCGGCTGAGAAAAAGGATAGCGGGGATTATCGGGCAAGATCTGATGCATGAGAACCACGCGTGCCCCTTTGACATTTTTAACCGCATCAGCCGTGACATAACCAATGCCATCCTCGCCTAGCTTAGAGGCGATCGTTGTAGGGTTCTCGTCACTTACTTGAGTCGCGCTGGCTACCGATTTAAACGGGGTTCCTTTAAACACGGGATAGTTTGGGAAGGCGTTTCGGGTATCGCTAGCTTCTAGTTGATCCACAAGACGAATCGCGCCCGCTTTCCCGCCCACTTCGGACCAGTCAGTCGCTTCCCCTCGAAAGATTTTGGCAAACTGCTGGATGGTCAAACTTCCAGTGAAGGGATTGGCCTCGCTCACCAACATGGCGATTTTTTCGCGCTTAATCAAAATTTCAACTAGACCCTGCGCCTTCTCTGCATCCGTCAGGCGTCGCCCTATTGCAGCTAGGTCAACTTTCCCATCGACCAAAGCTTTGAGACCCGCCGCACTGCCATTCGTGCTGAATGTGACGGGCGTATTCGCATATTTGGCGCTAAATTTTTCTTTCAAAACCTGATTGACTGCCGTTAGACTTCCCGATCCGTCGA
>JAYVVL010000274.1:0-26462 GCA_043787035.1 Synechococcales cyanobacterium | reverse complement strand
CAAGGTATGGAGGTTGATTATTAAATCTCTACAACCTCAGCCAAATCTAGGATTCAAATTTGCAGATTAAGTTATTCATACCTCATATCAGCAACGCCTCCTGAAAAACCTATGAAATGTCCTGTATGTCGTGCCGCTTACCGCAAACCGTCCGAACCCCCTAACCTTGTCCCAAAACCCTGCCACCGCTGTGGCGCAGACCTCACTGCACTGATTCGCCTGCACGACTATGCCATTTATCTCCATCGCCAAGCGATCGCACAATTCGCCGCAGGAGACGTGACCCAAGCTATTGAGACCAATGAAACCTCGATCGCCATTCATTTGCAACAGCCTAAATTTCATGCCTTTGCGGGACAGTTGTGGGCGGTGCAAGGAGATTTTAAAGTTACTGCAGATCGTGGCAGACCGCGCAGCAGCTCGATCCAAAAGATACGATCGTGGCCGATTGTCTTTCAATCTTAAAAGAACTAAATCAGCCACAACCCTTTAGTCTGGCTCAATCCCTAGTTCCCGCAGCTTCGCAACGAGTCTTTCATTTCGCTGACGCTCCACTTCCACTTGAGCGATCGCCACTTCAGCGCTCTCCTCGGGCGTTGGCACTAACACCCCGTCTGCTGTGAAAAATCGTAACGTCTTTGCGTAAATCCCTAAAAACAACCCTAACTGCTGACTCCAAAGATGCCCCAATACATTGGGCTGAATCTCTTCATACTGACCATCTAGCAAGTGGAAGCCCTTAAACTCATAGCTAGCAGGGTCAAACCAAAAATAATCAGGCGTGCGGAAAACATTGGCATATAGCGTTTTCTTGAAGCCCCGATCGATCTTAGCCGTCGAATCAGACAACAGTTCAATGATGATATGGGGATACTGACCATTCTCTTCCCAGAGTACCCAACTTTTCCGAGGACGCTTTTCCGCTCCTAACACAACAAATAGGTCCGGACCCCGAAAATCTTCAGACTTCTGTTGGTTCGGGCTGTAGTAGATAGTCAGGTTTCCGGCTGCAAAGTAATCGGTTCGGTCTTTCCAAAGCCAATCAAGGCATTTTAGTAGCAGCAGCAGTTGCTGGAGGTGTAGGGAGCTTTCCAAGGGTGGTTCATCACTGTAAAGATCACCCGGTGGGAACACAACCCCGTCAGGCTGGACAAAATCCAATGGCATCCGATCGGATTGCTCCACGGTATCCGATCGCGTTTCAGTCGATTCGCTCAGGGCGACGGGCATCAATAATCCCTCTCGGCTTGTCAATATTCCTTTATTCTAATCAATCGCTGGACAAATCTCTCGATTTTGTTGCTTACGGATGCCACTGGCGCGATCGGACCCTAGAAGTTTCGGAAAATATCGAAAAGTCGATCGCGCAGCCCTTACTAGAAATAGTCTTCCATTTTTAATCAATTGTCATATTCTAAATAACTGTTCTTATTTAGAATATGACAAGAATTAGACAAATAAATTTGGCTCGCGATCTAGGTAGAAACCTGTGGAATTATTAGCTCTCATGTTGGCGATCGATCGAAGAGATTGGCTCACAAACGATGGGACGTATAACCAGCGATATATTGACAATATGCATAATATGCGCGGTTGTGACTCGATTGAGGAGAATAGAACCTTTTCTGAGTTTTTTGTGTCTACGGCCTAAAAATATTGCCTTATTTGTGAAGTTTGAATGAAGATGTCCGGATGTTGAATTTATGTAATGTATATTACATATTGTTACGATAGATAAATTAGCTAAAGTATGATTACTGAATATGTGCTCCATGTCTATTGGGTCTGTTTATTCGGGAATCAGTCTAATTTTGAAATCTAATTTAGGTTAGACAATTTTTGTCCTCAAGAAGTCTGTGCATTAAAAACGCATTATTATCCGTTTCTCTGTTTAATTATTTCAAATTAAAGGTGTCTATCATGATTGAACTATATTCTTCGCCACAGAGTTGTAGTTACCTATGTTTACGCTACGAACTATTCGCCCACCGATCCTGCAAAGTATGATGCCATTGGACAGCGCTAGCCTGTTTTTATTCTCTTGATCACCGCGAACAATTTATAGTGTGAACATTCTTTGGCATAAGCTAGTAATCGGTCTAGGTGTCAACTCAGGTCAAGATGTCTCAGTGAGTCAAAACTCTTGTGTTCGCAAAAGATTGAGCTGAGAACTTAGCCGAAGTTATTTCCTTGTCCATGGCCCAATCCCCAATTTTGTATTGGGCATGAGTGGCAAACCGGTTTTAGGTTAGACACCTTATATAGACTGCGATAGAGATGAACCTAGTGTACTTTTAAATTGGCTGGGAGAGTCCGCAATTTTTCGTAGTTAGTTCTTGAGTTTAACCAACGGTAGTTACGTCAGATTAAGTCCAACAGTAGCGGCTCTGTGGGCTGGCCTAGTTAAACCCGAAATCAGGAAATCTGAACAAAAACTCTGATTCTAAAGAATTTTAGGTATGTTCTAGCGTCGAAAAATCTTCCACATGAATATTTTCATGTGGATCTCTGAAGAACCGAAGCAGTCTCCTTCCTGATCGCCCAACAGAAATTTAGGTCTTTGATCACGACTGATAGATTACAAGAACATCACGACTAATAGATTACGAGAACGTATCGAATTTACCATTCTGTATAGGGATTATTCAGTGAAACAACTTAAAACTCATTCACCTTCTTTTTCAAACCTCAAAGCTACCAAGGTAGCCCTAGAATCTACGGAAATACCTCAGATTTTAGTTGCCCCATCCAGGACCTTCCGTTCCGATACCAAAAAGAAAAAGGTCACAATCCTAAACGTTGATATTGATAATGTTTCAAGATTAGATTTTTTTGAACAGCTAAAATGTGGGGTTGTGTTTACACCTAATGTTGATCATCTAGTAAAATTACAACGCAACTATGAGTTTCTGAGTGCGTATGCAATTGCTGATTATAAAATCTGCGATAGCACAATTGTAATGTATGCCTCCCAATTTTTAGGGACACCAATCCAAGAAAAAATTTCTGGTTCTGATCTGCTCCCTGAGTTTTGTGAGTATCACCAAAGGAACCCTGCCATTAAGCTATTTTTACTAGGTGGTATTGATGGGGTTGCTCAAAAGGCACAAAATAAAATTAATGATCAATTTGAACGAGATATGGTTGTTGCGGCTCATTCTCCCTCTTATGGGTTTGAAAAAGACAAGGCCGAGTGCTTAGACATTGTGGAGCAGATTAACCGATCGAATGCAACCGTTTTAGTTGTCGGAGTCGGGGCACCCAAACAAGAACTTTGGATTTCAAAGTACAAAGACCAACTGCCAAATATTAAAATATTTTTGGCGGTCGGTGCAGCTATTGACTTTGCTGCTGGAAACAAATCTCGATCGCCACAATGGATGAGTAAGATGGGGATAGAGTGGCTCTATCGGTTATTGTCTGAACCTCGACGGTTATGGAAAAGATACCTTATTGATGATATGCCTTTTGTCTGGCTCATTTTGATGCAAAAATTGAAAGATTACAAAAAACTTCCAAAATTGGGTAGTGCCGATTTTAGGTTTCCCCTTAAGCGAGGGAGGTCACTATAGAATCATATTGGAACTTTTATAATTTTCGATTAAAAGCTTCGATATGATTCATGAATCTCGTCCTCTTCTACCATATGCGGGAGGTCTCGGTAGGCTTGAAAGTCTTGAGAATGTCTAGCTCATCGGTCTTTGAGCAGCCGAAGGCTTGGGTTAGGTCAAAACGCTATCCCTCCAGAATTCACCTCTTCACAAGTGCTGTTTCACCTGTTTTGGGAGGGTATCTGTCGGCTAGTTATTGTTCCGTAGACAAGGCCATAAATCACCCAACTTAGGGCTGAACCCACCACCCCAACAGCGGTGAGATTAACCACATTGATGAAGGCGTGACCGATCGCCCAAGCCAAACTGGTGGACTGAATCCAGTGGTGGGAAGTCCATTTGCGCTCTCGGAGCACCCACCCTTGTGCTAGTCCCACCAAAACGCCCCCGATCGCGCCACTCAACGCTCCACTGACTACCCCACTAACGGTCCAGACAGCCGCTAAGTTGGCCGTTGGCCATAGTGCTAAATTCACGACTCCATATACCGCATTGCCCACAAACACTGTGACTCCATGACCAGCAGCCCAACTGATGCTGGTTACAACAAGCCATTGATGGGCTGGTAGAGCGTGACCTCTAAGGATGAGCCATTGCGCGATTCCCACGACCATCCCAGTAATTCCAGGTCCGATGATGAAACCCATGGCCCAAATTTTAGCACTGCCAGTTGTAAAGCCCATCCCAAAGCTAATCGCCTGCCCTACAGCAAACCCGATCGGAATCCCTAGACTGCAGGCGAGCACCCATTGGCGGCGGAATTGTTGATCCTTACTTATCATTGGTAAACGTCTGCTGATCAATGTTTATAGGCGATGGCTTCACGACAGCCATCGCTAGGGGATCCCCCACCACCACATCCCGCCAGCCCACAAAGCGGATGGATTGATAATAGGCAGTCGCTAAGTTAGCGCCACCGAAATAGCGGCTAAACAGAATGGTTGGTGACCCCATCCCTTGTAATTCCGGTTCTTCGACATACCCTCGAATGCCAGTAACACCCCCTTGATGTGCTATCAGATCGCCCACCATCGATTGCCCCGTCGAGGTTGAGAAGAAGCTCCGAGCACTGGTGGAGACAAAGGTTTCGGCGATCGCCCCTGGGAGAAATTGTAAGTTTCGGTAATTTTCGGGACGGAAAGACTCATCGTTACTTCCCCAGGAAGCGTAGGCTATGAGATTGTGACCCGTTGTGAAGGTTTGAGGTGGTGCTAGGGCAATCTGGAGGGTTGCAAAGAATTTCCGCATCATGGGCAGACTTAACCGGAGATCGTTGTTAATATCTTTTCCCGTGGACTCTATCATGGCTTTGGACAGGGGAAGACATGATAGAGGCATGACCTGAGGCTTACAGTATTGGGGATCATAGATGTCAACTATCTGGGGATCGTTGCTATGCTCATGATTACCGATGGGATCAATGAGCACTGTGCCCGTCAGTGATGGACGCGGGGTCAGGGCGCGATCGACAAGGGCACGAGCATCTCCCTCGCTGTATCCGTCTAGGCGCGTCACGAGATATCCTCCAGTTAAGTGGTGCTCGAAAGGATAGGTCTGCCGCCAATAAAGATTAGGGGTCAGTAGGCCAAAAATCTCCTTTCCGGTGAGTTCTTGGTCTTCCATGTCCTTGAATTCGATCGCCGATACTCGGTAGTCTAAGGCGGCTAATGTTGAATCGATCGATTGATGTTGGGTTAGGGTTTTTCCTCCCCTCAATCGGTAGGGCACATCTTTAACCCGTAAGGGTATTCCTCTGGTCAGCACAATGTAGCGAATGCGATCGGTCAAACCGTTGTGAGTCAGAAAGTCTTGTAAGGGTTGTTCCACCTGTGTTTGATACGTTGAGTAGGAAATCGATTCCAAACCAGGAGTCAGGCTACTATCGGGCAAGTCAAGGGTGAAGAAGTTTGTGGTCGGAATCTGTCGCCGTTGCTTGTAGTACTGAGCGACTCGTAGAGAGACTGGGCTGTTCCGATTCGCAATAACCAACACCCGTTCTGCCTCGGGATCCATTGGTAAATAACTGGGTCGGTTGATCGTGATACCTTCTAGGGTAATGAATCCGCTGAGGGTAAGGATCAGCGCTATTAAAACTGCCTTTGAAGCCAGAAAGGTTTTCATCAAAGTAGGCTCGTTATTCTTAGATTTCAGACTCTATTCGTCCGCATTATGTCTTAAACTCTGGGTATCGGTGACTTGGATTCAACTGACGAATCATATTGCTATCGCCATTAAAGTCAGCCGTACCCACGCAGAAACGATTGACTCATCACCGTTGTGCCGTCCATCAACCATACGACGACCCTTTGATTAACAGAATCTCTCCAGAGAAGATCAGCATTGCCATCGCCATTAAAGTCAGCCGTGTCTATGACCGAGTAGTTGGCGGACATATCAGGTAGAAAGGCTTGGCTGCTTAGTTTATTACCGTCCATTAACCACATTACGACCTTTTGATTAGCAGAATCTCTCCAGAGAAGATCGATTTTTCCGTCGCCATTAAAGTCAGCCATATCTACGATCGAGTAGTTGGCTGGCATATTGGGTAGAAAGACTTGATTGCTTAGCGAAGTACCATTCATCAGCGAAACGGATACTTTTTGGCTGTTTAGATCGCGCAACAAGATGTCTATCTTGCCATTGCCATCAAAGTCGCCCGTGTAAATGCTCTGATCTGCCCAAAATGTTCCCAACTTACCAGCCGCTATAAAGTTACCACTACTATCACTGACTTGGTTGGCTTGTAGGGTAATGGTATAGGCTCCTATGTCAGCCGAGTCCCAAAATCCGCCCGGTGCGGTGATGCTGTAGGTGGCCGTCAATGGGCTACCATCTTGATCGCTGTTAACACTGACTAACGTCGCTAACTGAGTGGCGTTATTGGGACCTGTGACGAGTATATCTTGACTATCGATCGTCGATCGTTTGACCGCTGTGCCATCGCTGTAAACTACGGTAAAGCTGGACGTCCGTTGCTGCTCATTGATGGAAATATTGGGTGCAGTCAATTTTGCAGTCGGCGACGTTAAATCGACCGCTATGGTTCCGAGGAAACTTGTAGGAATGACATTGCCGTTGAGATCACTAATTTGATTGGGTTGTAGCGTAATGGTATACGTGCCTGTATCGGCAGATTCCCATATTCCACCCGGTGCAGTGATGTTGTAGGTTGCGGTGAGGGGGCTACCATCTTGGGTGCTACTGACACTGATTAAGGTGGCGAATTGACTAAAGTTATTGGGACCGGTGACCCGGATATCTTGACTGTCGAGGGTCGATCGTTTAACGGCCGTATCGTCACTGTAAACCACCGTAAATGGGTAGTTAGGACTGCCGAGGGTGATAGCAGTGGGGGGCGCAAGGGTTGCAGTGGGGGGCGTTAAATCGATTGTTACCTTGCCTAACGTTGTTGCAGGGACAAAATAACCGTGGGTATCCCTGACTTGATACTGTTGCATTGCAACAGTGTAGCTTCCAGAACTTCTGGCATCCCAAATTCCATTTGGAGCTTCAATGCTATATATTCCAGTTACCGAATTACTAGTTTTAAGTGGACTGAAGCTCACTATCTTTGCAAATTGCCGGAAATTGTTTGGTCCAGTCACGAGTAAATCTTGACTGTCAAGGCTATCTGTGTATATCAGAAGGTTATCATTATAAACCACACTGAAATTATAACGACTACTGCCTGCAACAACAGGCTCTGGGGTTGCCATTGTGGCGGTTGGAGGGATAAAATCGACATCAAAGGTCCCTAAAAGATAGCTGTCAATGAAGTTGTTATCGGTATCGCTAACTTGATTTTCTTGCAGTGTAATATCAAAATAGCCAGAGATACTGGCATTCCAAACCCCGCCCGGGGCAGTGATGCTGTAAGTTGCCGCCAGCATTTTGCTATCTTGATCACTGCTGACGCTCACTAACTGAGCAAGCTTCTTAAAGTTATTGGGTCCACTCACCAGGATATCCTGGCTATCAATCGTCTCCCGTTTTAATCCAATGTTATCGGTGTAGATGACCGTAAACTGATAGTCAGTACTGCCATTAGCTACCGGACTTGTGAGCGGGATTAAATTGGCGGTGGGTAATTCTGGGTTAGGTCCATATAACTGAGATTGAGGAATGACCTCTTTGACTTGACTTGTACTGGACCAAGAAAGGCGAGAGGCTGCACCTCCCGTATTTTCATAGTATTCAAGCTTGATGTCATAGGTCTGACCGGCTGCTAGTGTGATGGTATCGCTCTGTTCAAGTAATCCATGAAGTGTCCAGTCGTCAATGATTGGTTTACCATTGATCCATAGCCTGGTACCATCATCCGACCGGTCATAGAAGGTATAGACTTCGGAATACAATGGCTGAACTTTCCCTGTCCACCGAACCGAGAATTGGTCTGTGCCAATCGTGCCTCCCGGTGAGCCTAAGCCCCAATTAAAATCGATCGTTGGATCAATACGGGTGAGCTGCAGACTATCAAAGCTGAGACCGTTGTAGTACTGTCCTAATAAACCAGTCCCCGTGCCTATCACAGGGGGGCTTGCCAATGAACTGGTCGTCAAGAAATTGGGTCTAGGGATCGCCTGATTTGACCCTGTCGTTCTAATGGGCGTTATCCCGATATCACTTGATATTGTTAAAAGATTTACGTCCCTAGTCGGAGAAGCCTGACTGAATCCAAGCGAAGCTGGAGTTATTAAAGAAGGTTCCATCTCTGACGATACTCCACGGGTTGAATTGAGTAGGGCCATTCTTTGTGATTTTAAATAACGAATTCAAAGAACAGAATTAAAAGTCACGATAACCTAGGCCAACTCTATAGAAAAAATCACTTTGCTTGATTTCTCAGGTAAAATCCTCGCTAATTCATCTTCAGCCAGATGCTACGCATCCTCTAAAAGGAAGATATATCCATTTGTGAGAACTATTAAGTCTCATGGGACAAAAAATCGGAGGTGATTATAAATCAATTGTTTCTAACTTTTATTCAGACATTTAGCGACTATTCTAACCTAACTGACCTAAGTATATTTAAGATCTGATGATCTAAATGAAAATTAGATAGGTGGAAAGATAGCAGGTTTCTATCTCGTAGTTTAAACCTTTGGTATTGGATAATATAAACTTCATTCAATCTTTACATTTTTCCTGGATAATGGCCCTATTATATTTTTTTCATGAAGTTAATCAATGATTGATATGGAAATCCTAAATAGATATACGGGAGTCGATCGGCACTATATTGATCTTTAGCTAAGTATCAATGAGGTGATGGGAATTTTTAGGGTTGTGGTTTAATAAGTTAAGGCCGCCAAATTCCGACAAATGCAGGTACTCACTTTGGATCAAGTTGGATTGGTTGCGATCGGTCGTAACGAAGGGCTGCGTTTAGAGCAATGTCTACGTTCTGTGATTGGGAAAGTATCAGCGATCGTGTATGTTGATTCTGGTTCAACGGATGGCAGTGTTGCTCTAGCACGATCGCTTGGAGTGATGGTCGTCAGTCTAGATTTAGCCATTCCATTCACAGCCGCCCGTGCTCGAAATGCTGGCCTTGAGCAGTTGCTCGAAATTGCCCCCTTGATCGAGTTTGTCCAATTTGTCGATGGTGATTGTGAGATTATTTCAGGATGGTTAGAATCGGCTGTGGTGGCATTAAGAGACAATCCGAATGTTGTTGCTGTGTGCGGTTGGGTTAAGGAACGGTATCCTGAACGAAGTATTTACAACAGAATTTGTAGTGTTGAGTGGCTCTTCGCATCCCTAGGATTGATCTCCAGTTTTGCAGGGAATGTCATGATTCGAGTGGCTCCCCTTGTGGCCGTGGGAGGCTATGACGCAGAGGTGATTGCTGCCGAGGATGATGAATTAAGTGTTCGCCTTCGTCAACGGGGTGGGCAAATCCTACGGATTGACCAAGATTGTCTTTGGCATGACACCGACATGCACCACTTTTCTCAATGGTGGAAACGGGCTAAACGTTGTGGCTACGCCTACGCCCAGGTCTCTCGTCTTCATGGATTCGCCCCTGAGCACAAGTTTCGCCCAGAAATTAAACGGATTTTGCTGTGGGGTGCTGTTTTTCCGGGTGTATTGATTGTGTTGGCCCCGTTGACATCCGGTGGGGCATTAGTGGGACTATTGCGGTATCCTTTGGTGGCCCTGAAGGTCGCTGTTCAGACCCAGAAACGTGGGTTTGGATGGTCTGAAAGTATTCTCTGGGGACTTTCTTGTTCTGTGTCTGTATTTCCAGGACTACTGGGGTTTATCAGCTTTTGGGTGACACACTGGCGTGGCAAACCTCACATTATTATTGAGCACAAGGGAACTCAGATGTCGCCCAAGGTGTCTTGACGATTGAACTTAGGGATCGCCGTTTTACGCTAAACCAATTTTTAACATGATTAGTAAGAGAACATCTATGATTTCTGTTGGTTTATTGGGGGCTGGATACATTTCAGATGCTCACCTTAGTGCTCTCCGTAAAATGCCAGGAGTTCAGGTAAATGCGATCTGTGATTTAAATCGATCGCGAGCCGAACAGTTTGCGAAGGACAACGGAATTTTAAATTTCTATAGTGATTTGGGAGAAATGTTACGCCAGGAAGTTTTAGATGTCGTGCATATCTTGACGCCACCTCATCTGCATTACGTCAACGGGCTTCAAGTGATTGAAGCCGGAGTCAATGCGTTCTTTGAAAAGCCCTTTTGTCATACCGTTGAGTATTGTAATTTATTACAACAAACAGCGAACGAAAAGGGTGTAAAAGTTGGTGTGAGCCATAACTTTCTCTTCACTCCGCCCTACGAGAAACTGCTTGCGGACATGCGCACAGGTCGTCTGGGACGTATTGATCAGATTGATATTGTCTGGAACAAAGCATTAGGACTTCTGCAAGGCGGACCCTATGGGGTTTGGATGCTTCAGTCTCCCCAGAATATTCTGTTTGAGGTGGCTCCCCATGCCTGCATGTATGTGGTCAATCTCCTGGGTGGGTTACCGGATTCGTTGACAGTCGATGTTCACGATCGCATTGACCTCCCCCAAGGCTTGACCTTTTACCGCTGTTGGGAAATCCGGGGTTGGAAAGGTAATACCAGTATTCGGATTCGGTTATCGTTTATTGATGGGTATCCGGAGCATTACGTCCATGTTCGAGGGACGAATGCGGTGGCCCATGTTGATCAGGAACATGATATTTATCAGCGATTTGAGCATACGCCTCAGATGTTAGACATCGATCGCTATTTAAATGTCTTGACGTTATCTCGCGATACTTTTGTACAAGCCAATAGTACCCTCTTCAACTTTGTAGCATCCAAACTAAAGTTGGGCGGCCAGGGTGGTCCCTTTCCTCGTAGTATTCTCCGGTCCATGACCCAGTTTTATCAGGGTTTAGACGGTCATCTCGACGATCGAATTCATCCCCAGAATGCGCAATTAGGTATTGAACTAGCGGAATGGATTGCGCGGCTCACGCCTCAAGTCCTGCCTCAAGTCCCGCCTCAAGTCATGCCTTATACCTCTTCTGTTTCGCCTTCCGTGCTGGTAATTGGAGGAACGGGATTTATTGGCAAAGCCTTGATTCAGAAACTGTGTGAACAGGGGTACGGGGTGAGAGTCTTGACCCGCGATCTCAAAAAATCTGTCGATGAATTTCGTGATTTGAATGTCGATGTTGTCAAAGGTGACTTGACTCATCCTGAATCAGTGCGCCAAGCATTAGATCACATTCACACGGTCTATCACCTCGCAAGAGGATCTGGGAAAAGTTGGTCAAGCTACCTGGAATCCGATGTAGAACCCACCCAAAAACTAGCCGATCTGTGTCTTGAAAAATCAGTGAAGCGTCTGATTTACACGTCTTCCATTGCGATTTACAATGCGGGCGCTCGGCGCTCTACCATCACTGAGAAAACCAAGCCGGATGCAGGTATGGCAAGGATTGCCCCTTACACTCGGTCTAAGGTTGAAAATGAAACACGACTAATGGCGTTATATAGGCAGAAAGGTCTACCCGTGGTTATTTTTAGGCCGGGGATCGTTCTAGGTTGTGGCGGGAGTCCTTACCATTGGGGGATTGCAGGTTGGCCACACACCTCCATTTGTCAACTTTGGGGCCAAGGGAATAATCCTCTTCCGATCGTTTTGGTCGATGATGTTGTTGATGCATTGATCCGGGCGATCGAGGTACCGGGTATTGAAGGGGAATCCTTTAATCTCGCGGCGAAACCTTGTATTACAGCGAATCAATACTTAGATGAGTTTGAGCGATCGGCCAATATCAAGATTCGGCGGGTGCCGACATCTGCCCCCAAGTTTTATGTGGAGGCTTTGCTGAAGTGGGCTATTAAGGCGGCTGGTCGTGATCCTCAAGCCGCATTCCCGAGTTATGCTGATGCGAAAGGTCGAAGTCTAGCATCGTTCTTTGACTGTTCTAAGGCGGAGCACATTTTGGGCTGGTCAGCGATCAGCGATCGGGATGTCCTGATCAAAGAGGGGATTCATCGTCCTGTTTCCCATTTCTTTCGATGAAGAATCATCGAAAGAAATCAAGTCAGATTGTATTTGTTCGACCAGATTTACATCCAATTAGAGGACCGATCGTGAAGGCTAAAATCGGATATTTTATTCCTGAATTTCCTGGGCAAACCCATATCTTTTTTTGGCGAGAATGGCAGGTTTTAACTGAGTTAAATATTGATGCAGAGTGGCTTTCAACCCGACGTCCCCCGAAAAATATTGCTTCCCATACCTGGGCCACAGTTGCCAGTCAAAATACGACATACCTGATGCCTTTTAGCTTGAGGGATGGGGTCACTGCGATCCTGACGATCCTCAAGGCTGGTCCTACACGGTGGTGGTCGGTATTATCTACGATTATCCGAGCGAGCAAACTTACTCCTAGTCAACGGTTACGCCTCTTGGCACTGGTTGTGGTCGGTGGCAAACTGGCTCGTCTGATTCGGGTCAAGGGATGGTCACATCTCCATGTTCATTCCTGCGCAGATGCCGCCAATATTGCGATGTTTGCCTCTCTTCTAACGGGTATCCCCTACAGCATGACTCTTCATGGTCCGACGTTGGAAGTATACGGTTTTAACCAACCCCAAAAATGGAAACATGCGGCCTTTGGTATCGTCGTTTCCCAGAAGCTTCGGCACGATATCCAACACAAGCTCGCTGGGTTTCTACCTGAGCAGCTTCTTTTTGCGCCGATGGGAGTGAACTTGGACAAGATTAAACGGAGTGTTCCGTATCAACCTTGGAAGCTTGGTGTTCCCTGTCAAATTTTTTCATGTGGAAGATTAAATCCCGTTAAGGGACATCGCGACTTAATTGAGGTGATCAAAATTCTCCGCCATGAGGGGTTCGATATTCACCTCCAAATTGCTGGAGAAGATGAGTTGGGTGGGAACGGATACCGAAAGGAGTTAGAAAAAATAATCCAGATAACGGGCTTATCGGAGTTTGTTGAGCTATTGGGGGCAATTTCGGAAGACACGCTTCGCGCTGGTTTAGAAAACGCACATATTTTTGCCCTTGCAAGTTTGAATGAGGGGATTCCGGTGGCTGTTATGGAGGCGATGGCGATGGAGATGCCTGTTGTTGTAACGGATGTGGGGGGGAATTCAGAACTGATTAATCATGGAGTAAATGCCCTCTTGGTGCCCGCAGAACAGCCGCAGAAATTTGCTGATACTCTGCGCGAGGTCTTAGTCGATCGTGAGTTTGCATTAAGGCTGAGTCAGCAGTCGCGCCAGAAGATTATTACCGAATTTCATCATCGTAAAAGTGCAGAAATCTTGGTCCAATGCCTAGAGAATTCATTACTTAAACCGTTATCTACTCGTGGGGCTTAACAAGCAATGGAGAATAAAATCTTGAAGGTTTTACTGGTGATTGAACAATGTAACCCCGATTGGGCTTCTGTCCCATTAGAGGGTTATAGGTACTACCAGGAAATTTGTAAATTGGCTGATGTTACGTTAGTGACGCATGAGCGCAATCGACCTGCGCTAGAAAAACGTAAAGATTATCAAAATCACAATATTGTTTATATTTGCGAAAGTGGTTTTATCAAAGCTTACTATACCTGGGTTGAAAAAATTTCAGCTCATGGAAGAATTAACTGGCCTCTTTACAATGCACTCTCTTTCCCGATCTATGCCGAATTCGATCGCAAGGTCTACCAGCAATTCAAGGGAGCAGTTTTAGCGGGGGCCTATGATTTGGTTCATGCCTTGACCCCCATAATTCCGCGCTATCCTGTGAAACTAGTCAGACTTCGCGATCGGACTCCTCTTCTGCTCGGCCCTGTAAATGGTGGAGTTCCATTTCCAAAGGGGTTTCAGGCTGTCGCGAGACAGGAGAATGCGCACCTCAATTTCTTGCGTGTGCTCGGTCGATATCTGATTCCGGGCTATGTGCAGACCTATCAGAATGCAACCAAAATCTTGGCAGGCTCAACCTATACCCTAGAGATGTTGCGGAAGCTATTTTCTATCCCTGATCATCGGATTGAGTTATTCTACGAAAATGGCATTACTCGTGATTTTTTAGCTCCTGTGATTAGAAAGCCTCAAGAAGATCACGTTAAACTACTCTTTGTGGGGCGGTTAGTTCCCTATAAATGTGCTGATGTGGTAATTGAGGCTGTGGGCAACTTAATGTCTTCTGTGGGCGATCGAGTTCATCTGACGATCGTCGGTGATGGTTCAGAGAAACTTGTTCTAGAACAGCGGGTTAATGAACTTGGGATCCAGAATCGAGTGCATTTCGCGGGCTGGGTTGATCAAGCGCAAACCGTTGACTATTATCGAAAAGCAGATGTATTTTGTTTCCCCTCGATTCGAGAATTTGGGGGTGCGGTTGTTTTGGAAGCCATGGCCTGTGGACTGCCCTGTATTGTTGCAAACAATGGTGGGATTGGTGAGTACGTTACAGAAGAAACCGGATTCAAAATTGAACCTCTCTCCAAAGACTATTTAATCCAGGAGATGACAAACCACATTCGTTGTTTAGTTGAAGATGAGAATCTCCGTCAGTCTATGGCTAGTCAATCAATTGATCGGGCAAAATCTTTTGAATGGTCGGAGAAGGCAAGAAACATGGTTAGAATATACGAAAGAATGTTATCCACGTAGCTCAAATTTTAAGCCTATGAGTTTTTAAGCCTCTAAAATTGCCTTATCTACAGACTAAAACGATTCATTATTAGAGACCTCTATCATGCTCAAACGCTTACTCCTGATCCAATACATGGGTGATTATCGTGAAACCGTTAGAAGCTTTGACATGGGTGGAGATGAAACCTACTATGCCCAAAGGTACTCTGTAGATGCAGTAGCTGAACTTAGGAAAATGTTTGATGAGGTCGCAACTTTATGTTGTATTACCCATGAACCTTATGATGAGGTTGTGGAGAATGGAGTTAGAGCCATTGGTGCAGGATTTAGCACAAAAATTCACACCAAAGAATTGATTAGATTAATGGAGCGATACGATCCCACCCATTTAGTTGTCAGGACACCCATTCGAGAAGTTATCCATTGGGCGATTCGGAGAAATATAAAAATAATGGCAACTTTAGCAGATTCCTTCGATTCTAAAAGTCTGAAAAATAAGGTCAAAAATTATCAATTAGTAAAGTTATTAAATAATAAACAAGTTGATTGGGTGGGTAATCATGGTATCAATGCATCATTGGAACTTACAAAAATAGGCGTTAAGGCTGAAAAAGTGATCCCCTGGGATTGGCCTCACAGCATGACTCCAGAATTATTTTCGGAAAAAACAATTCTAGATGAAAAATCAGTTTGGGAAGCCATATATGTTGGATCAATCATGGAATCAAAGGGTGTTGGAGATATTTTGAGATCCATTTCTATTTTAAAGTCAAAAGGATTTTTTCTAAAATTAAAGATTGTCGGTAAGGGTGATGTAGAAACCTATATTAAGTTGACTCAGCATTTACAGATTGAGGATTGCGTGGAGTTCTTAGGTTTTCTATCTAACAAGGAAATTATTCCTGCAATGAGAGAAGCTGATATTGTACTGGTCCCTAGTAGACATGAATATCCGGAGGGCTTTCCGATGACAATTTATGAGGCGTTATGTTCCCGGACTCCCATTATTGCATCAGATCACCCCATGTTTCGGGGCAAGTTAATTCATCAGACTAATTCCCTAATTTTTGCGGCTGGCAATTCGGTAGATCTTGTAAGGTGTATTGAAAAATTAGTATCTTCTCCTGAACTCTACCAGAAACTCTCTTCCGCATCATACGATGCTTGGAATAGCTTACAGATTCCTGTAAAGTGGGCTGATTTTATTGATTCCTGGCTTGATGAAACTCCGAAAGCAAGTCAGTGGTTGACGGATCACTGTCTTGCTTCTGGTCGTTATCGTCTGAGTAGTTAAGGACCGATCGGGAAATGGTGTTGTGCCTCTGTTTTATCCAGATTACTTGACAAGTCCAGGACCGAACAGGGTGAAGCTTAGACCCACCACCACTCCAATAACTGCAAGGCTGTAGGCGATCGATATTGCGATAAGCCCTCGTTTTTTGGAGAAAAGACTTCCGCGTACTTCGACAATGCGGCGGTCAATCCACCAATAGAGTCCCGCTGCGATCCCCAGATTTAGGATGATACTCAAGATATGCCGCAGAGGAGAATCTCGTAGGTTGAGGGGACTGAGTAACAGGTTACCCATGAATACTCCAATCCAGTGGTTAAGGTAAAGTGGATAAGACATCCCACCTAAAAAGACCCCGACACGACCCTGTGTTCCCTTAATGGCAAGTAATAACACGACTCCTACCGAAAAAATGGGTGAAAGAAGAGCATAGTTTATGCCTCCTACGATTCCAACGATCGAAGCTAAGGTTATTGCAAACAAAACGTAACGAATTCTGTTCTTTAAATGGATAGGTCCGTAGTGGTGGACCACCACGGCTGCAAGCACCCCAAACACAATGCTGCCGTAGGTGTTGGTCAGCCATGCTGTTAGAGTAATGGCTGACCAAAAGAGTACACTACGACCAAACTTTTGTGCTGCTAAAACCAAAATTAATGGCGCGACTAGATAAAATTGTTCTTCTGCATTGACACTCCAAAAGTGATTCCCCGTCCCTTGGAGTGGCATGTTTTGAACATACTGAGCTAACTGTGGCGGACCGAAAATATTATAGACAAAACTAAGTTTATAGAAAACAAACTCGGCCCATTTGAGATTGATTGGATCATGTAGAAGACTGGCAAGAATTAACAAGAGACAGGCGACATAATATGGAATCCAAATTCTCAGCGCCCGATTAAAGTAGAAACGGGGTAAGTCATCTGTTGAAATCCTAAGGAGTATTCCACCAATGAGCCAACCGCTGAGTGCAAAGAAGACTTGAACAGCCAAGTTTCCACTTTGTCCCCAATGAATTAAGCCGTCATGACCTAACATTACGACCGTGGCTAGGGCAATTCTCAAATAATCAAAGTATGGGTAATATGTCTTTTTAAAATTCATTAGGGATCTGCCCAATAGGCTACGTTAGGATCTAAGTTAGGTTTTGTTACCATTTAAAAAATACACTGTTGGTCCAAAAGTCACTCAGAAATTTGGGTGGGTCTTCGTCTACTTTGCCTTGAAGTGGTCGTCGCCATCGCCAGAGTACAAACCCCGCCGCGCAAAGTGTATCTGTGATTGCCGCATACCACCAACCGTGGTTTTTAAGGAAGTACCGCCGTCTGGAATCGAACCAGTACTGGGGGAGTCGCTTCAGGGGAGACTGGGGAGCCATGACCCCTGAACTCTGCCCCACTAAGTGAACCACTCGACTTTGGGGCACATAGCAACAGGACCAACCTGCTTGTTGGGCTTGCAAGCAGAAATCGACCTCCTCGAAATACATAAAGTAATTCTCATCTAGCAATCCCACCGCTTCAAACACTTCCCGACGCACCATGAAGCAAGCGCCAGAAACCCAGTCAGTCTGACAGGGTGATTCAGAACGTGGCGGTGTCAAGGCCCATCGTGATAAAAGTTTGGAGAGGAACCCGAAACGCCAACTAAAGTCAAGTTCATTGAGGAGTGTTGGAAAGCGAAATGCTGAGTTTTGGGGTGATCCGTCAGGGTTCTCTAACCGACTTCCAACGATCCCCACTGTGGGATGTGCGATCATAAAATCGACCATCGGTTCTAAGGCGTGGGGACGAACAATGGTATCTGGGTTCAGCAACAAAATATAGTCAGGTGGCTGTACAGACTCTAGTGCAATGCGAATGGCGGCATTATTGCCAAAGGCAAATCCGCCATTGCAGTCTAAGGGTTGTAGTGAAACCCATTGCTGCCAACCCTCCTGGACGATCGCAGCACCAATTTTCTCTACGGATCCATCCTTAGAATCATTATCTGTCACAACGACATGGGTTCCCGGTCTGGTTTGCACTTCTTCCGATAGAGACTGTAAGCAATCGATCGTTAATTGAGCGGTACGGTAGTTTAAGACTACGATTAGGAGACGAGTCTGATTATTTAAATCATTGAATGGAATAACATTAGACATAAAACTAAGTCAAGGATGTTCTGAAGAGGATATCGAGTTGCTAAATAGTTCAAAGTTTTTGATTCCGCTGCATCATGAATTTCTGGAGCAGCGACAGTTCAACTTGCTGGATGATGTGCGTTGTTTTTGTATCCTTACTGTGCTATGGCATCATGCTAATCCTCCAAACTTCCCGCCAATTTTAAAGCGGGGCTTCCTGGGCGTAGATATGTTTTTTGTGCTCAGTGGCCTTCTAATTGTTACATTGTTGCTCCGAGAACAATCAACTGTCGGTAAAATCTCCTTGCGAAAATTTTACGCTAGACGCGCCTTGCAAATATTCCCTGTTTATTATGGCATGTTACTTTTTTGACACTATTCCATGGCGTGTTGAAATCTCAGGGTGACAGTGCAGCTAGTTTTGCCTCTGTACTCCCTTTTTATTTGACCTACACCTCCAACTGGTCTCTAGTTCAGGCAGCAGGGCTAGGAATTACGTGGTCGCTCGCAACTGAAGAGCAACTTCATCTGTTTTGGCCAGTGATTGAAAAACTTAATCATAAACGGGTTGTGTGTGTTGTTTTAGGATTGATTATTCTGGTCAATCAATTGACCAATTTTGGACTTCTCAAGGGTGTCTTTAGCACCATTTATCGATCGCCCACGGTCGAACTCGAAATATTAAGTACGACGTTTACACCGATTTGCCTCGGCATTGGGTTGGCTCACCTTCTGCATCGATCGCAATCCTTTAACCTGGTCATTCGTAGTCTAGGGCACCGACGTTCCCTGATTATTCTGCTGCTGGTTTTGTTAGTCGTCATTAATTTTGCTCCGATCGACATCTCTGGGTTCCCCAGACTCCTAATCCAACTGCTGGTGGCTCTCTTGTTAGGTTCTTTAGTGGTACGGGAAGACCATTCACTTCAACCACTCCTGAGGTTCTATCTTATTGTCCGAATTGGCAAAATTAGCTATGGTATATAGATGTACCATATTTAGGCATTCTTAATTGCCACAGGGATGACTCGATTTCTCTATGAACATTGGGGAATCGCGCTTCCACTCCCGCTGTTTATTCCTGGAACCCTCACTACGCTCCTGATCGCAGAGATGAGTTATCGGTTTTATGAAACTCCCTTTCTTCGGCTGAAAACTGGCTTGGGTTAGCAATCTAAAAAATAGCGGCGGGAACGTTGAAATTATATCTGTGGAGGCTCCCATGAAGCACCTTTCAAATTGTCCAGTCTGTTCTTCTCTTGAAATTGACTTCGTATTTGAGGCTGTAACCAATCGAAATCCAAGTAATCCAGCGCGCTGGAAAATCTTTCACTGTCAGCATTGCGGACATGGATTCATGAACCCCCAACCCAGTTGGGAAGAATTAAGCATTTACTACAAGGAAGATTATGACCCCTATATCCAGAACCATGGCGCGGAAGACGAAAACGATGTCGAAGTGGTCAAGTCCGCCCATACAAGCGGGACCTTTCGGCACTTGCCAATTCCAACGGGAAAGCGGGTATTAGATGTTGGTTGTGGGGCCGGATGGTTTTTACGCATCTGTAAGAAATTGGGTGCTGAGACGTTTGGGATAGAACCCAGTGAATTTGGGGCAAAGCGAAGTCGTGCTGATGGTCTTGACGTCTTCCATGGCATGGTGGAAGAGTACATCCAACACCATGGAATAGAACGCAAATTTGATGTAATTACGGCCAATCACGTTATTGAACATGCACCGGATCCCATCCAAACCCTCCAGGGGTTGAAGTCCTTGCTAGCACCAGGGGGCATGCTGTGGATGAGTGTACCTAATGCTGCCTGTTACTTCAGTAGAAGTCTCGGTGGGCAATGGCACAGTACGGATCTGCCCTATCATTTACAACAGTTCAGCCCCCAAAGTCTTGAGATCGCAGGCACTCAGGTCGGACTCAAGGTTAACCGAGTGTATACTTACTCACTCCCCTCAGCGACGGCAGCATCGTTGCGTTATCTTTTGCGAAAGCGGTTCCTATTTCCCCAAAGAATCAGCATGAAGATGGATGTCATAAACAAATCTGGCGCTGAGAAAATTGCATTAAATCTCGATCGAAAGGGTGCTGGTGAGGCTGTGATCGCGGAATTTAGGATTTAAAAAACATCAGAGTTAAAAATGTTCATATTGAGATATTTGAGAATCAAGATTTTTTACACCCTCATGCGCCCCTTTTCCAATCTAATCAGAGGTGCAAGAATACGCTCATTTCTTAAAATTATGAAGCCTAATAGGGGCACCAAGATTCTCGATCTGGGTGGGCAGCCTACGATTTGGGATTTTGTAGAAACCCCTTTAATCATTACCTGTGTCAACCTACCTGGTATCGCGATGGTCGATCATCCAACCCATCATGATATCCGATATCTTGAAGGTGATGCTTGTCATCTACCGGATTTTCAATTTGGTGACTTTGATCTAGTTTTTAGTAATAGTGTGATTGAGCATGTGGGTGATACTACTAAACAGATCCAGTTCGCGAATGAGGTAATGCGGCTCTCTAATAATTATTGGATCCAAACACCCTGTAAAAATTTCCCCATTGAAGCCCACTCCGGTATGCCCTTTTGGTGGTATTACCCGTCTTGGGTTAGAACTTATTTTTTAAATCAATGGTCTAAGAAACTTCCTGATTGGGCAGAAATGATCGCAACGACAACATTCGTTCGCAAAAAGGATCTTAAAAAAATGCTACCCAAGGCCAAAATTTTGACTGAATGGTTTATTTTCCCTAAATCCTTCATTGCCTATTCAGTCAATCCTAAACCATGAGCCAATGAATAGGTCACATTAATGCAATCTATGCCCCTTCCGTTACAGACTCCTCAGAAAATTATTTATCTAGATTACTTGCGTATACTTGCTTGTCTAGGCGTTTTTTCTTGTCACCTTTGGGTCGGTGGAATTTTACCCAATATAGCTCTTATCAACAAGACATTAGTTCCTGAATGCTTGGGTATCCATGGAGATTCCTTATATAGATGTGGCATCGACACTCTTTTTTTGTTCCCTAACAATAGCTGGGATCACATCTTATTCAACTGCTTTAATCTTATCTTTGGAATGGGGTATCAAGCCGTCCATCTTTTTTTTGTATTGAGCGGGTTTGGTTTGGCCCTTTCTGCACTGCTCACTGAAAAGAAAGGTCACCAGATTCGTTGGTTTTCTTTCCTCAAGAAAAGATTTTTTAGATTATATCCATCATATTGGCTGATTTTAGCAGTCTACTTATTACTAAACTTATCTCAATATCCAAGCTTCTTAGGATTATTGAAGACCTATGGGAAGGGAGCAATATTTTTGGATGTTCTTCCGGCAACTTGGTATGTCCCCATTCTTCTACAACTTTATTTGATTTTTCCAGGTCTATTCTATTGTCTTCAAAAGTTGTCTTTAAAAAGATTTCTGCTTCTTAGTCTGCTGGTTAAAATTATAAGCAGTGCAGGAATTATTACGATCTCATTGATATCGTTTGATAGAATTTTGGGGTTTGGTATGGGAGGACTTGCTCCTGGAAGTGTTTCTTTAACTCGCTTATTTGAGTTCTCATTTGGTATGGCGATCGCAAAATATTGGGTTGATCAAGGATGTTTCGTTAGCACATTTCATCTATTTTGTAAAACTCCTGTGATTATCCTTGGTATCTTTCTGGAGTGCTTAGGTATGTTTCTATCTTTGAATTACAGTACAGTTCCTTTTCAAGGCCATAATATACCTCTTGGACTCTTTATCTCTGATGCTTTTATAGGTGTCGCAGTTTTTATTTTAGCGTTAAATATTGTATTTTTTGTTGATAAACTTTTAAGGAATAGAAGGAAAGAATGGCTTGATTTGATAAGCAATGGAACCTATGAGGCTTATCTATCTCATGGCTGCTTGTTAGGATATTTCACAGTTTTTCTGATGGAGCCTTCTTTGAAATTCATAGCTCCGACAGGTTCGTATTTTATGATTTGCTCTCTGTACTTGTTTTTCCTGTTGATATTTTCCTGTTTGACATTATATTTGGGCTGTTTTCTATTTAGTCTTAAATCCTATCTTATTAAAAAGTGCTCTTTACTTCTTAATCCCTAGTCCATTATTATCAGGGTTTTACTTACGATTCCCATACTATTAACATGACACATAAACTAGTTGATTTTTTAAGATTAAGTAATTAAGGCGAATCGGTATATAGAGCTACTGTGTGAAACCCTCAGACTCGCAATCGCCTAGTTTATATTGGCCAGAATTAGATATTTTACGAGGAATTGCCGCAGTTTTAATGACCTTCAATCATCTGGGTTATGAGACCTTAAATGCTGAACCCCTGAGTTATGGCTCAATGAATTATGTTGTCTTTATCGGTAGTTTTGCCCCAGTTTTATTTTCTTTGTCACGGGAGTCGGCTATGGTCTTCAGGCTCATAAAGGGCAAAAGTCCAACTATTGGTCAATCCTACTGAATAAAGTTGTAATTCTAATCTTGGCAGACTCATTTTTTCATTGGAGTAATGGTCGGTGGTTAGGACTCGACTTTTTTTGCTTTATTGCAATTTCCTGTGTTGTTTTGGAGCTGATGAGAAGTTTGTGACGCTCCATAATCTATTCGATGACAGGATTGGTTCTGATTTTAGCTTCACGATATGGGATTGGTCCTCATCTCACCTTGAATAGCTCTATTGGGGCTTAGTTATAATTGTAATTTTCTCAAGTGCCGTGGTGCTGGTGTTGCATCAGTAGTCCCAATGGTTTGCTATGGTGGCAAGAACTTTTGGCCAAATCACCCTATGTCTTTTGTTTGCAATTCGACGAAAGAAAACGGATTTTGATTTAACCTCAAACATCAATAATCCCGCATAATGTGGGAATTAAAATAATTCGAGCCTTGTATTCAGGTTGATTCAATAGGGTCAATATCGAGGAGTCTTGGATGACTCAGATAAAAAATTGTCTGCTACGGATAAACTGATCCCATTTCCCCCAAGATTATTACCTTCTAAGTGAGTCGCCATTAATCCTGATAGACCCCCTGTGGCCAATATAAAAACAGGCATGGTCACTGCATTCAGGAGGTTGTCAATCATATAGCAAACGAGTATTAATGTAATGGCTGCCGCTGGAGCAACTCGAGGATCTCCCCAGATTCTAGCGGGATAGTAAAAGGAGAATAGGATAGCCGGCAGCAACAATACCACCGTACCGCTAGCGAGTCCAAAGACTCCGTTAGATCCAAAAACGATAATCCACCAACTATCGGTAATAGCAAGATCTTTACCCCATTCATCGTAGATGCGAGCGCGCCCTTTTCCGGCCCAGCCAAACATCATACGTTGTCTAGCTTTGGTGACTAAGAGTTTTTCTTGGTCGAATCGATATTCCAGAGATTGTGCTCGCTCAGGATTGACCGTCGTCGAGAAGAAATTAACTATTCTATCACCGTCAAAAGTTCCTGTCGTTGCCACGTAAAGATAGGACGAAATTGTCCAGATCAGCAGCAGTACTAGAATGGGGGCTTGTAGCCTTTTAGCGGTGAATAATGCTACAAGCGACACCACAAAGTACAACAAGGCACCGACCGATTGAATAATAACCAGAATGAAGACTAATAGGCATACTAGCCATTTCATGGAGATGTTCCAGAAGTGCTTGAGGGTACCCGATCGCCATAACCAAAATCCGATTAAGGTAGCGGCCATCATCCACATCGCCACCGAGAGACCATGAACGGTGAATAAAACAGGACGATAGCCTCCTTTCCGGGTCGATTGCATAAAGGCCGCATTGTTAGAGGCAATACCGTATATTTTGGCGTGGAGAAATGGCCCCATCTTAAACTCAATGAGACAGAGAGGTGCATAGAGTAGTCCTCCCGCAAAGATTCCAATGGCTAACTGACGTAACCCGGATAGGTCATTGAGATAGACACGACCTAGAAAATAGGGAACGGACCAAACTGCAATCGTTTCGGAGGCCGATCGAAACCCATCATAGGGACCCAGCCCATTCGTGACCGAGGCAATAAATGGTGCTGAACACCACAACACCATCGGAATATCGACCAAACTGGGGCGAAAAGCTTTAAAGCGACCGAGATCATAAAAAAGCAGCGCGATTACCGTGGCATAACAGGTTGCCGACATTTTGTTGTATGGCGGTAAGCCTGGAATAGCGTAATCAAATACAGGTAAAAATAAGAACGCCGCGATAAAACTGATAATCAAGGCTCGCTGAGGCGGTAAATGATGATACAGAAAGAGGACTACAGGAAACCAGCCCAGTAATGTGAGGGGAATAAGAAAGGTCATGTGTTTTAACCTTGTTTCTGGTTAAGTTTTTTTAGTTGATGGAGCAAAGTTGGAGGAATACAGGGTTTTATCAGTTCTTTTGTGCTGAATTTAGATTCTGATGGGGCCAACACCCCTTCACCTGGACGAGACTTAAAAACAGTCGAGTGGGACTCCGCAATTTCTGCGGCGGGTCGGCCATTGCTGTAATAGTAGAGCGCTAGGGATTTGCGGGTGTTCCCTTTAGTGCAAGTGAGCGGTTCTGGGTGGCCGTGATAGGAGAAGTCTGTTGTGCTAAAAATAACGCAACGATTGAAAATAGGTAGAATTTTCTTTTTGTCTCCCATTTGAAGTTCGTTGGGTGAAGCCAGTTTTTTCTCGGCAGCATTTTTAAAGGTTTTCCAGTTGCCAGACTTGGCTGGCGGAAATTCATTCAGGACAGCTTCTAGGACAGAGGGAGGTAAAAAATCGTCAATCACTACATTGGGAAAGGGATGAGCTTGGTAATACCCCGATGGATGGGTTTCAAGCAGATGATTCAAATGGTCTATATCAAGTTGAAATTTTAGGGTTGAATTCATAGGACTTCTTGGATCGGATTTCAAATTGGACCAGATTTCAAATTTTAAAGGGGATTGCGGGATCAAAACAATGAATTGCTAGGTGGCCCATAGCCGATCGATCGGTAGACCAAAGCCTAGTGAATATCGTAAACTCAAGATACCCGCAAGCAACACTACAAAAAAGGCAGTCATGGTGAAATCTTGTCGCAGACTCGTGAGTTTTTCACGCCATAGTCCATAGGCAACCATACCATACAGTGGCAAATCATTGAGCGCAACGACGAGGATGACTCCAACCGCTCCAAAATGGGAGTAGGCAAGGGGTATACCCAGTCCAGTAAATAGAAACTTACCTGCGTTTCCCCAGGTCTGATACTGGGGTTTACTGAGCGCCAATAGAATGGGGTAAAGCGTTTGAAACAGAACATTGGGCCAAATGCCTAAGAGCAAAATCGGTAACATCCATGCCCCTAGCGTATAACGGTGGTCATACATGACCGTCACTAAGACATCGCCAATGCCAATCAAGAGGGATAACCCCAACGCCATTGCCATCAGGACTGGGCGGCGATTTTGCAACAGCTTTTGTCTTAGTTCAACGCGCGGTAACTCAATTAACTGAAAAGCAGCGGGAAAAATCACTTGATCTGCCACTCTTTCAATAATACTGCGAGGCATCTCAGAGATCGTCATGACGACAGCATAAATGCCTAAAAAATGCCATGACAACATTTTGCCCACGAGTAGCCTATCCACCTGTCCCGCCAAAAAAGTCAGCATTGTAGACAGCACAATCCACCGCCCAAAGGTAGACATTTCTTTGACAAGTGGCCAGTTTAACGCAAAGCGATTCCGGTAGTTGGGAATCAACAAATGACTGCGAATCATTTGGATCACATCACCGAGAAGATAGGCAATCACTAATCCCCATATATTCCGGTTAAACCAGACGATCGTAATGATCAACCCAGTACTAATAATTTGATTTTGCAAGTCAAACATCGACCGCTTTCCTTGTTCCATGTGACGAACAAGAGTAAATACAGCGGTGGAAGAAAATCCACTGGAAATACATATGAGGCCGACGATCGGAAGTAACCAATATAGTTGAGGTTCAGCATAAATATGGGCAGCGGGGACGGCTAAAATGAGACACCCGATCCACAACACCACCCCACGAATCACCTGGATCGTCCAGACATTGTTGAGCAATTCTGGGTCATCTCCCCGATCGCTCCGAATCACCGTGGGCGCTGATCCCACATCTGAGAAAAGATGCAGTCCCATAATGACAATGTTGACCAAACTCATTAACCCAAAGATTTCAGGGACGAGCAGACGAGTCATGATTAGACTGCTTCCCACCCTCAGCCCAGTCCCTAGTCCATAGGTCGCCACACTCCAAAACATGCCCAAAATGGCCCGTTGCTTGAGTACTGATTGTTCTTG
>JAYVVL010000273.1:0-10767 GCA_043787035.1 Synechococcales cyanobacterium | reverse complement strand
CCTCCTGTCTGAATCGGGCCTCTATCCAAGAAACGCTTTACCTTCTCTCAACGCCGGGAATGGGAGAATCCATCCGAGAAGGACTAGCGACGCCTATCAAAGACTGCGATCGGGAGTTGACGTGGTGAATTGGGATCTGAATTGCTTCTGATTACCCCACAACGGTCTTCCCTTGCCGCAAAAGCTCCCAGCCTTCAAGCGTCCACCGCACCACCGTTGAAGGAATGCCATCGGCTTTCACTAAGGGATCTACTACACCGATCGATCTGAGGGCATCATCACTCAAGGTCAACACCGCTGGAAACTGCTGCCGAATCTCTAACAATGTTAGCAGCGCAGGTTCGCCCGATCGGTTGACGCTCGTGGTTGCGAGGGGTCCGGTTTCCCGCAAAATCGATCGGGCAGGTTCATAGTTAGGGACTCGAACGCCTATAGTCCCTGGATTGAGCGGGTTCATCTTGGGGGAAACGCGATCGCTTGAGGGCAACACGAGCGTCACGGCACCGGGAAAATATTGCTCCATCATCAAGCGCCAAATCTCCCGTTCCGCTTCACTTCCCGCTAGATACGGCCACAGATCGTCTACGTCCCCCGCCATCAAAATCAACGGTTTCTCTAAGCTCCGGCCCTTCGTCTGATAAATCAACTCTGCGGACGTGGGAACAGCTGCCAAAGCAGGCACTGTATCGGTGGGAAAGCTCCCAACGTGATCGCCCGATCGGACCTGTTGAATCCAGTCAAAAAACGATCGATCGCTCACGCGTGTTCTACTCCTACTTTTAAAACGCTATTCAAACACTATTTAATCAATGCACTGAGTTAGGGCGACTGTCATTTCAATCCGACTACGATCGTTCCTTTCGCAACTGAGTTCTCCACTGAACCCGAACTCGAAATCGTTAGAGATTTGAAGTGACTTACCACAGGTTGGGCTAGCAGCTCCAACAGACGCAGGCCGGGAACCTGTTGTTCAATCAGCGGTTTTGCACTCTGCCAGTCGAGGGAAAGGTAGCCGATGTTCATCGCCGGAATCGGACGGATGAGCGATTGCCAGTCTGAGCTTTTTGCTAAGGGTGAAAACGACTCATTTAGGATGGTGTCTAACGTTTCGATCGACGTTGAAAAAACTTCAAAGTCACCGATCGTCGTGTGGGCTGCGATCGCTTTAGCTTGGATGTTATCTAGTGATTTCAGAGCCGATAGCTGAGTCCAAACTTGAACCGTTTTCGATCCGATTTTGACCGGGCCAATAGTGAACCCTCGACCGCGTGCTACTTTATCTAACCGATCGAGACCGGATTGAATCTCGGGTGAAGTCGATCGCTTCACCGCAAACACCCAATCGATCGCTTTCTTCCCGTCAGGAGGCAGTAAGGCCAGACCATAGTCGCCTTTGACCCATTGAAAAATATCTTTGACCAGATCCAGTTGAGACTGCGCTTGGAAAGGGTCTAATGCACGGTTTGCAAGCTGTTCTAAAACGCCATAGCCTTTAACCGTTTGACCGATTTTATCCCAGACTTGGGCCAGATCCTCCCCGATCGCGACGGCCATGCTGTTGGCGGGAAGGTATTGAAGCACTGGGCGGGACGAGGGTTTGTCATTGGCGGTGATGGCGTTAGCGGCGAGAGTGGTGGCAGGCGGGGCATCTTCAGAAAGCAGAACGGTATCTGCAATCAGCCCCGATCGATCGGCCTTGAGTCCCAGCGCCAGATGAGTGTAGGTTACGGGAGAGATTTCTGGGAGTTGGGCCAGCGCTTGAGCAATGCTGCGATCGCCCGTCAAGGCCATGAATTGGGGCAGATTGAGGTAGAGTTGCCCGAGCCTATCCGGATTGAGTTCAGCGATCGCTCGGGTATAACCCTCCGAATTTTGTAAGTTAAGATCCGGGGCTTGAACCTGATTAATCGAGTTTTTCAAAACCTTGGGACTATTGGCAAACAGCACGTAGCGATCGCCTACCACCGCACTAGCCAGCGTGAATGGAACGTCGGAATTCAGTAAACCTGTTTTGGATAAGCCTGTTTTGGGTAACGTATTTTTAACTTTGCCGTAGGTAATTTCGGTGCCCTCATACGCTTCAGTTGTCAACGGACTCGTAAATGAATTCGTCAACAGCGTGGGCAACGGCGATCGATCGCGCCAGAAAGCCGTGAGAAACGCTTGAGACGCGGCAGCATCTTTTGTCGTCAGCACCATGAGATATCCCGGCTGCCGACCCCCGATGGCATCGCGATCGACATCAAGGGACGTGACGGCTAGGGTCAGATCGTCGCCCAGCCACGGTTTGATTTGAGTGTTGTAGTCCAGATTGCCTAGGCCCAGAATGCTGTCGCGAAAATTTTCGAGTTCGATCGCAGTTTTAGATGGGCCGAAGGAAAAAGGCGGACGGACAGCCAAAATGCGATCGGGATTCACGCTCAATGAGAAACTCAACGGCGCATCCTTTGCCACAAACATCGTCCCCGAGGGAATCAGGCGACCCTTTAAAGTCCCGAAGGGGTTGGCCGTTTGGCTCCAGGCAATCCCAGAAAGCAGCAGGACCAACGCCACTGAGACCAATACCAACGGAAATTTTGAAAAGGGAGCGCGTTTCATAAAGATTCACATCACGGGGCAAACGTCCAGACATTCATTATTTCATATGAAATAGAATGTAAACATCCCGGCAATAATCCGCAAAATTTCGGTCGTCAATCGTATTCACTCCGTGTTTTCGTGGGTTAAAAGCCTTTAAGCTCGTTCCGAAATATCCTCCAGAAGACGAAATGCATCCCTTTGACCTTCCCGAAGACTGTAAACATACTGAAAAAACATCCCCTCACGGCCAACCCATCAGCGACGTCGGGGATACATTGGGTCTAGATGACACGATCGGATTTCCTCAGCCTCGTTCTGGCCAAACGGCCACACCAGAGAGCAACTCGGGCGACGATACGGTCATTCAAGAACCCGCTGGCCCAGACCCCGTCAGCCAAATGAGCATCGAACAATGGCTTGAAAGCCTGCGCCGTAACGATCGCACTTTTTACAACATGATGGCCATGGAAGTTTGGTCGATCGCCAAGAGCATGGACACGCTGATTCCTGGTTTCTGGAGTAAGTTCATGGAAAACCGTCAATTGGCGGTCCAAAACTTTGTTATTAAACGCCGCAGCGACTCACCCACCGGACTCCGCCTCGAAGAGCTTGACCATCCTGACAACCCCAAACTTATTTGATTCACGTTCCTAAAGCGTCCAGATTTTGATGGTGTTGTCTGAACTGCCGCTAGCAAACCATTTTTGATTCGGACTCACGACGATCGCATTGACGGCGCTTTTGTGGTCTGCGATCGTTTTAACCAGTTCTCCAGTGGCCAGCACCCACACTCGGATGGTCTTATCTGTACTACCGCTGATCAAATACTTAGCATCGGGGGTGAGCGCCACGGCATTTACGGCGTCTAGATGGCCACACAAGGTCCGGACCAATTCTCCTGTTTGGGTGTTCCAGATGCGGATGGTTCGGTCTTTGCTGCCGCTAATCACCAGTCGTCCACTGTCGGTAATAGCCACAGATAAGACTGATTTTTGGTGTCCGGCAAAACGGTGAATGAGTTGAGTGGTGTTAAAATTCCAAACTCGAACGAGGTTGTCTAGCCCACCGCTAGCGATCCATTGGCCGTTGGCGCTGATATTCACCGATCGCACCATACCCGACACCCCAGGATAGCTCCGCAGGAGTTCCCCGCTGTTCAGTCGCCATGCGCAAACGGTACGATCTTCTGCACCGCTGATCAAAAATTGCCCATCGGGACTAATGGCGATCGCATTGATATCCCGCGTATGGTCCGATTTCGACCGCAGCAATACGCCCCGAGGTAAGTCCCAAAACTTCAAACTAATATCGTCACTGCAACTGACAAGCGTCTTCCCATCCGGTGAAATCGCAAGACCATTGACAGATTTGCTATGACCCTCCAAAATTTTGTCGCACGTGCCACTAACCAAATCCCACACCATAATTCGATCGTCGAGACCGCCACTCACCAAGGTCTGCCCCTCTGAACTAGCAGCCAAGCAAAGCACCCACGAGGTATGTCCGCGCAGGGTCGCAATACAAGCGAATGGCCGAGACTCTCCCGAAGCAGGAGGGAGTGAGTTTTTCATCGCGCTAGTCGGCATGGCACTAGTGGGAGTACTCGGTGGAGAGGAGAGAGGAGGAGCCTCCGGAATGTACGTGAGGATGTCACTGGTGAACGGCCAAGACAGGCGAGGGGGAGGGTTAGGCGGTGAATGAGTGGAACGAATCAAAGGAGTGGGGGCATCGATCGACGGAACGCTTGTCGCTCCGATCGATGGCTTTAGAAAATCTTCTCGAATGTCCGTGGGAATTGCGGAGTTCGGAAAGTCAGAGAATGTACCGCTGCTCAGGGTTTCTAAAATCTGCCAAGGGGGAACTGAGTCTATTGGAGGTTGGGAAATGGGTTTAGACGGGGGTTGCGACGGTGACTGCGACGGAGGTTTCGAAATGGGTTTAGACGGGGGTTGCAACGGGGGTTTCGACGGGGGTTGGAATTGGGGAGGTCGAGTCGTCTGGGCTAACTCAGCCTGTGGATGAGACTTAGGGGAGGTGCCCTTGGCTAGGGGATGAGACAACACCAACCGCAAATCCTGCATGATTTCAGCAACGGACTGATAGCGCTCACTGACCAAATCCTTCAGCATTCGATCGAGAATCTTGCCGAGACCCTCCGTCAGCACCACACCCTTCTCAGCAAGCTTCGATCGCCAGAGCCAATTGCCATGGACAGGATCGTACAGTTCTTCGGGCTTAGTTTGGGTCATCAAGTAGATACACGTCGCCCCCAAACTGTAGAGATCGCTAGCAGGAAACGCCCGTCCACTGCGCAACTGCTCCATGGGTGCATAGCCTTCGGTGCCGATGCGAGTCCCCGGAGCCGCAATCTCAGATCCCCCTTCTTGCAAAACCTTCGCCACGCCAAAGTCGATCAACACCAGTCGATCATCGAGCTTCCGCCGAATAATATTTGCAGGCGTAATATCTCGATGAATCACATGGCGATCGTGAACGAACTTCAAAATTGGCAATAATCCCGCCAGAACTTCCCGAATTTTTTGCTCACCGAAACAGCCGCGCCGAGCGAGTTCTTGCCCCAGCGTTTCGCCTTCAATAAACTGTTGGACTAGATAAAGTCGTTGGTCATGCTCAAAGTAGGCGAGTAAACTTGGGATGTGAGGATGTTCCCCCAGTTCATTCAGCCGCATCGCCTCTTGCTCAAAAAGCTGCACTGCCTTTTCCAAGGCCTTCAAGCTCTTTAACTGCGGCGAAAACTGCTTAATCACACAGCGAGCCTTTAATCTATCCTCATCCACCGCCAAAAAGGTTTTCCCAAAGCCGCCCTGTCCTAACGCCCGAACCGTCCGATATCGTCCCCGCAGGAGTGGCGTGAGTTTTCGGCCACAGCTATCACAGTTGATAGCTTGGTCAATATTTATGGGTTGCTTACAGTCGGGATTAAGGCAATAAATCATGGGGTGGCAAAATGCCTAAAACTGACATTTTTTCCTGATACTTGATTTTGACACATGATTACGTGCAGAGGATGTCGGGTTTGAGGTGTGCTCTCCAAAGGCACGCGATCGATCGCGTATCAATCGCCCGCCAATCCCTCAAAAAAATGTTTCAACAGGAGATTTTAATGTCCATTGATCATCCCATCTCGGCCAGCCCCAGCATTCAAGTGACCTTGAAACTATTTTCCATCTACCAAGACGCCTACGGCCAACCCGAACAGATTATTAAGTGTCCAGTGGGCACCACCGTCGGGAACCTGTGCGATCGCTTGATTGCCGAACATCCGAGTTTATTGATGTGGCGATCGGTGACTCGATTTGGGATAAACCTCGACTTTGTACCCGAAGAGACGGTGCTCAAGGATGGCGATGAAGTTGTTCTCATCCCTCCCGTTAGCGGTGGCGCGGCTTAAGCTCATATCCGATTTTTTTAGTCGGGTATGTTTGACGGGATTGAAATGGCCATGATACATTTCATATCAATACAGTGAATTACTAATACAAGTCCTATACATCACAGGAGTTTGAGCCATGACCACCACTATTCCTTTGAACCTCACACCTTCGTTTACCTCAGCCTTTGAAGCCCTTAAGTGTAAAGAATGCGGCGCTGAGTATGAACCCCTAGCTATTCATGTTTGTGAGCAGTGCTTCGGACCGCTAGAAGTGAAGTACAACTACGAGCTGCTCAAACAAACCGTCAGCCGCGAAACCATTGAAGCCGGACCCAACTCCATTTGGCGTTACCGTGCCTTTCTCCCCGTTGCAACGGACAACTACATTGATGTTGGCACTGGAATGACCCCTCTGATTGAAGCGAAGCGCCTAGGTCGCCGCTTGGGTCTCAATAGGCTTTACATCAAAAACGACGCCGTGAACATGCCGACCTTGAGCTTCAAGGATCGCGTCGTTTCTGTCGCCCTTTCTCGCGCTCGTGAATTGGGTTTCACCACGGTATCCTGCGCGAGTACAGGCAATCTGGCCAATTCCACTGCTGCGATCGCGGCTCATGCAGGCTTGGAGTGCTACGTGTTTATCCCGTCCGATCTTGAAGCGGGTAAAGTCCTTGGCACATTGATCTACAATCCAACTGTTATGTCGGTCCATGGAAACTACGACCAAGTTAACCGTCTCTGTTCAGAAGTTGCCAATACCTACGGCTGGGGATTCGTCAATATCAATTTGCGTCCTTATTACTCAGAAGGATCTAAGACCCTAGGCTTTGAAGTGGCCGAGCAGTTGGGTTGGAAGCTTCCGGATCACATCGTGGCTCCGTTGGCTTCCGGATCACTTTTCACGAAAATTTATAAGGGATTTCGTGAGTTTGTCGAAGTGGGCTTGGTCGAAGATAAAGAGGTGCGGTTCAGCGGCGCTCAAGCTGAAGGCTGCTCTCCGATCGCTCAAGCTTTCCGTGAAGGCCGCGACTTTATCTCTCCCGTGAAGCCCAACACCATCGCGAAGTCTATTGCGATCGGTAATCCTGCCGATGGCGTCTATGCCCTTGAACTAGCCCGCAAAACCAACGGCAATATTGAATCCGTAAACGATGCTGAAATCATTGCAGGCATGAAGCTCCTAGCTGAAACCGAAGGTATTTTCACTGAAACCGCAGGCGGTACTACGATCGCTGTCTTGCAGAAGCTGGTTGAAGCGGGCAAAATCGATCCCGATGAAACCACCGTGGTCTACATCACCGGAAACGGGTTGAAAACTCAAGAATCGGTCCAAGCTCATGTTGGTCAGCCCCTCACCATCGATCCCAAGCTAGATGCGTTTGAGCGTGCGCTTGAACGGGCGCAGACCCTCGATCGGTTGGAGTGGCAGCCGGTGATGGTGTAGTTTCACCTTGACGCTATTTCACCTCGGCGCAGACTTATTCCATTTCTAGTTGTTGTTTATCCCCTCGCTCGAACCCATGGCTGTTAAAGTTTTGATTCCTACGCCCCTACAAAAGTTTGTTGGCGATCGCGCTTTTCTCAATTGTGAAGCAGGGTCGATTACCCAGCTTGTTGATGTGCTTGAAACACAACATCCGGGGATCAAAGCTCGACTCTGTGATGACAGCGGCAAGCTTCGCCGCTTCGTTAACTTCTACCTCAACAGTGAAGATATTCGCTTTATGGAGAATGAGGCAACGGTTTTGAGCGATGGCGATGAAGTCAGTATTGTCCCTGCGATCGCAGGCGGCTGAAGTTTGACCCAAGCATTGATCTCAGTGATTAATGCTTGAGTACGAACAATAAAGTTTTGCGAGGGATGGATGCCTAGCGCTTCAGCCGTTCTCCCTCGCGGTTGCGTTTCACTGTATATTCGATCGGGTTGGAAAGGTCATGCTTTCCAACCTATTTTTTTCAGTTTTAAGATCACAGCGTGTAAGTAAAATCCTCGATCAGCATTCCCGGAGTCCACAGCGCACCCATATGACGGTGACCGTAGGTATCGATATTGGGAATGCAGGTTTGCGTATCGGTTAGAGCTATTAGGTTATCGCCCCAAAACCGATAGAAGCTATCGTCAAATCTAAGATGCTCAATCGGTGCGACAATTTCTCCATCTTCAACCCAGAAGCACGCATAACGCGTCATTCCAGTGACGCGTCCCTGGGGCCGATCGCTCCAGTTGAGATAGTGCAAGTTGGACACGTAGATTCCGGTGTCTAGAGCAGAAAAGACCTCCGAAGTGGGCAATCGTCCCGGCTTGATTTCCGGAGCGCGAAGTCTTTCTTCCTGGCTAGAGCCGTTGGCGATGAGGCCATATTTTTTGGCGGTGCGTGAAGAAATAAGAGAATTTTCGAGGGTTCCCTGGCCTACAACGACGAGTTCTTCAGGCGCAATCTCGCCGAGGTCATTAAATCGGGGCACGGTGCCACGGGCGAAGTTTTCGACCAGAGTGAGTTGGGAAGACAACTTGCGGCGATCGTTGCGCATCGCCAGCATCCAGCTCCCACTTTGCTGAAGATCCGCCTCACTGACGCCGCCCCAGGACATCATATTGACCAGTTCAGGTATCGCGCTGGGAGCCAAATAGGTGCGATATTGTCCGGGCTTAATTTTGTAGGGCGATCGATCGAGGCGTTGGAGCTGAAGCCGAGACTCTTGGATAGTTTGCTCATAAAGTTGCTGGTTCCAACATTCTCCAGCGTAGATGCCTTTCACCGCTTGACCGTTCGGTGAAAAGAGCGAGTAGTCCAGGGAAAATGAATCATTCAAAAACCAGTGGGACTGCCCGATCGAATCTGCATAGGCCCGTACAGCCCAGCCTGAGGCATAAATCCCCACAAAATCCAAATCGCCCACGACCCCGAGAATCGCATCGCCTAAAACTTCCGGTTCGAGCAGACGTCCCCCATAGGATTCACGGCTCGTGCGATCGCCCCCCGGCACAGCGAGATAGGGATTTTCGGGGAGTTGGGGGAGGTCGAGGCGGAGACGAGTTAGGGCTTGGGATAACAGGACTCGATCGTACTCCCAGTCACCGGAGAGCGGAAACTCATAGTAGCTACTGCGACGGTCAAGCATCCACGTCAGCTTTAGCTTAGCGTCGGTAATTTGTCCCGCCTGCCGAACCTTCGCTTGATTAAATCGCCAAAACTGGCTGCTTTCGGCAATCAGCGACACACTGAACTGCTCAGTGGCCTGTCGCTGACCTTGAAGCCAGTCGATTGCATGGCTGAAGGCTGCTTCTAGATTCACAGGATTTAAGCGCGGCGGATTCGATCGCATCCATTCAGCGGTCATTATGCCGCAGCGCTCTGGTGAAACGATTACTCTCATACATCCCCTCCCATCACATTTACATCCGAAAACACGGCCACGGGTGACGCGTGCCCAACTGTGATCATTTGACTAGGTTCGCCTTTCCCACAGCTTGGGGTTCCATACATCCGCCAAGACGCGCGATCGCTCACGCCGACCAGGCTTCCCCAAAACTGCGGCGTGGTGCCTCGGTAGTTTGGATTGCGGATGGTGCGGGTCATCTGGCCGTTTTCGATGAGCTTGCCATACTCACAGCTAAACTGGAATTTATGCCGCTGGTCATCAATGGACCACGATCGATTGGATTCCATATAGATGCCGCGTTCGATGCCTGCAATAAGCTGATCGAAGGATTGGTGGCCCGGTTCCAAGTTGAGATTTCCCATGCGATCGATGGGCGGACGGTTCCAAGAGTTCGATCGGGTGCTTGCCACACCGGGAACTTTAAGCCGTGCTTGGCTCTCCAATCCACCCAGCCCCCGCAGCAAAATCCCATCTCGAATCAGGTAGTCCATTTGAGCCACCCCACCGACATCATCAAAGGCATAGCTCGCAAATTCATGGGCCAGTCCCGGATCAAATGTGACATTCATGTGAGGCGACCCATACACCAGAGACCCAAAATCCTCCGGTTTCACAAAACTTCCCCCCGCATAATTTCGTTCATCTCCCAGGATTCGATCGAGTTCGAGGGGATGGCCGATGCTCTCATGAATCTGAAGCAGCATCTGGTCCGGCGAGAGGACCAGCGTTGTGGTGTCAGTCGGGCATTCTGGAGCATCGAGCAACTCCACCGCCTGCTCTCCAATCTTCTGTACCCTCGCCCACAGGTCATTTTGGACAAAAAATTCTAGTCCGCCCTGATAGCAGCGGGCCATCCGGCCATTGTCCGATCGAGACTGAACGACAGCGCCGTCTTGGGCCGTGGCTTGGTAATGGGTGGCAATGCGAGAAAACTTCTGATAAATCTCTGCCCCATTGCTGCTGACAAACCACGTCTCCACGTCCGAAAGGGTCAGCTCCGCCACCGTCTGCACAATCCGATCGCTAACCTTGAGCTTGCGACAAATCTGGCTCAAAACGTCTACGATTTCGCCCGAATTCAACGTATCTAGGGGTTGTTCTACCGAAGACTGGTAGTGGCCGACTTGGGGCAATCGACTGGCGATGGGTGTGGGACAGAGGTTCCATTTCTCAGCCGCTAGGGCCTGACGATATGCCGTCTGGGCGGCTTCAAGAATGCGATGACGAGTCAACGAATTGACGGCACCATAGCCAACTTGACCCCGAACCAAGACTTCAACCATCACGCCTTGGCTCAAAACAGTGCCATGGTTATCTAAAAGTCGATCGCGTACCGTCCGAAATTGATTCTGTTCCCGAACGGCTCGAATTCCGATCCAGTCTGCCTCGAAGGGCAGAGATTTTAAGGT
>JAYVVL010000272.1:0-3881 GCA_043787035.1 Synechococcales cyanobacterium | reverse complement strand
GCGACCTCGATCGAGCAGTGGCAGAAGTTATGGCAGGAAACTATCAGGTGGAAGAGCGCACCATGCTGACGGTACAGGTGATTCGATCGGGGGAACTTCTCTGGGAAGCTCTCTGCCTCAACGAAATGGTGATTCACCGAGAACCCCTGACGAGCATGTGCCATTTTGAGGTCAAGGTGGGCCATCACAGCCGGGTGGACATCGCCGCAGATGGGCTGATTGTCGCGACACCCACTGGGTCAACGGCTTATTCTCTATCGGCAGGTGGCCCGGTGATTACGCCCGGAATCCCGGTAATGTGTATGGTGCCAATTTGTCCCCATTCGTTGGCCTCTCGGTCTTTGATCTTCAGTAATACTGAGCCAATTACTATCTACCCCGCCATGCGCGATCGACTGGTCATGGTTGCGGATGGCAATGCGGGCTGTTATGTTCTTCCGGATGATTATGTCATGGTCCAAAAATCATCTTATCCAGCTCGATTCGTCCGCCTTCGGGTGCCTGAGTTTTTTGACTTAATGCGTGAAAAATTGGGCTGGGGGCTTCCTCATGTCGCCAAACCTTTACCTTAAGATAAAGGTTTGGCGTCTGAAGAAAAGAACTAGAATCTACCCTGACCCATCCCTATTAAGGCTCACCTTCCGCTTTGGACTCTATCGGAGTACCCGCATATGACTGCCCTCCCCAATCCTGTTGTAACGTCCTCGGAGACGTCTGCTTACGTTTTAGTTGTTGAGCCGGATGAAACTCTGGCCAATGCGATGTGTCAAGATCTTCGAGGGTTAGGCTACCTAGCGATCGTGGCCCATGAAGCTCAAGCTGGACTTCAGCAAGTGAGTCTTAGCCATCCAGCACTGGTGGTCATCAATCGGGTTCTAGTGGGTGAATCTGGCTTTTCGCTCTGCACTAAGCTTCGTGAAGTGGGGGTGCGGAGTCCTGTGTTGCTGATGATTGCAAAGGATACGGTGGACGATCGGGTGGCCTGTCTGGCCGCAGGGGCCGATGATTATTTTCTGAGACCTTACCGAAGTGATGATTTTCTACGGCTGGTTCAGTACTATCTCCAGCGTGAAACGGTCTCGCAGGAAGTGCTGCAATTTAGCAATTTGACGTTGAATTTAGCAACCCGCCAAGCCTTTCGGAACCAAACGCCCATAGACTTGACCATGAAAGAATTTGGATTGCTTAAGTTTTTGATGGAACATCCGCGTGAAGTAATGACCCGCGAACAAATTCTTGAAACGATTTGGGGCGATGAATTTGTAGGCGAATCCAATGTCATTGAAGTCTACATTCGGTATTTACGCCTTAAAATCGAAGACGAGGGCAAAAAGCGATTGATTCAGACGGTTCGAGGCGTTGGCTATGTCTTGCGGGAAGTTTAATATGCTTAAAGGCCCTACTCTAAAGTCTAGTTCTGTGAAGCCAACTGTCGTTACTGCCATGATCACAAGTCTTTTCCTGAGTTTGAGCTTAGGTCTTACCGCCTGTACCTCTGCTCCCTCTGCAACGTCCGCCGCTAGCCCTGAGTCTGGATCTGAATCGAAGCCGATCGCAACGCCGATGGTTGGCCAAACCTTACCGACTACCGCTACCACCGAGCTTGCCGGAAAAACCTTTCAGCTTGAAGTCGCTCAAACCCCCGACCAGCAACAAATGGGGCTAATGTACCGTCCTGCTTTATCCGACGATCGAGGAATGCTCTTTCCCATGGGCACGCCCAGACCTGTCATGTTTTGGATGCGGAATGTTCCGGTTGCGCTGGATATGGTTTTTGTGAATCAAGGTCGTATTGTTGCTATTGCCGCAAACGTTCCGCCCTGTGCGACAGCATCCTGTCCAACCTATGGTCCCAAAGTCAACGTAGACCAAGTAATTGAGCTGCGCGCTGGACGGGCCACAGAATTAGGGATCAAGTCCGGGGACCCGATCGTAATTACAACTTTAAAATAACTCTACCCATCTAAAATAATCTGTGCTACTCTTAGTTGCCATAAAGTCAGAATAGTGCCACAGCTTTATCGGGTCTCTACGTCAAGCGAGATTGAACTAAGAAGTCGGCAATGTTGATTTTGAGAGTATTCAATAGCTAAAATTTTTGACTAGAATGCCCCACATCGACTGATGTTGGATCTACAGTTTCTGGTGTATTGAATTTCCTGAATGGGTGATGGTTCTTTACCGAAGTGGCCAACACTGGTTGACGTAAGTTTACGATCGAATTCTTTGTCTATAGGGAGTTTACAACAGCACTCCCATACTATGGTTCTGCCTTTTTTAGCCCCTCATGTCCCTGACGATTAGGTTTCAACTTAGGTCTCTAGCCATGTCCCCGACCGCTGCACTCATTCAATTTTTAAAAGACGAGCTTCTGGTCTCTGCGTCCTCAATTGACTTTGCACTCAAGCAGCGCGGTGACTTTGACCCTTTACCTATGGTTTTGTGGCAATATGGACTAGTTACCTTAGAGCAGCTCGATCGAATTTATGACTGGCTTGAATCGGCTCTCTAAGTCGCCTTAATAATACTCTTGCGATTACACTGTAGAACCCGCAGGTGGTAAAAGCCGATGAGTTCACTGGAGCGTTACTATCAAATTTTGGAGTTAACGACCCATGCGTCGTTGGAAGAGGTAAATCGTGCCTATAAAGATCTAGTCATTGTCTGGCATCCCGATCGATTGCCTAAGGATAACGCCAGACTTCTAGAGATGGCAGAGCGAAAAATTAAAGAGATAAATCATGCTCGTGATGCAATCCGAGAGCATTTAAATAAGCCTGTTGCTCCACCGAAAGACGCAGCCTACAGTTATCGCGACAGCTACGAAGCCGCCAAGCAGCGATCGCAAGCTCGATCGAGCACTTCCTCGAATTCTTCAACTGCCAACCCAAACACTGCCCAGTCCAACGCCCAAAACTCCTATTACTATGGGTCGTCTTATCATGCCCATGGCCCTGAGTCCAAGGCAAAAGCGCCCACTCAGCCTCACACGCAGCCATCCAATCCCAAATCTTATCAATCGTCCTCTGCGTCAAAGGATAACTCGTCACCGCAGGATTACTATGCTCAGTCGCGCTATCGTGCCGAGTATCACCAATCTGCTCAGTCCGAATCTCCGTCATCTACCCCAAGATCTGCGTCGCAACCGTCTGCCCAGTCCACGTCCCAGCCGCCATCACCCCAAGCATCCCACCCGCATCCCGAGCCAAAGCCTCCTGAATCTAAAACGCCACCGCCCATGCCAGACCCACCACCTGCCACACCGGGCGTCAATCTTAAGGGCCACGACCTCAAGGAAAAGGATCTTTCCAATCGCAACTTAACCCGCGCCAACCTCATGGGTGCGGACTTGAGCGATGCGTTCCTACATCAAGTCAATCTTGAAGGAGCCGTGTTACAGAAGGCTAATCTCTTCCGTGCCAATCTCCTTCAGGCCAACCTTCGTTACGCCGATCTTCGAGAAACCAACCTCATCGGTGCAGATTTAAGCGGTGCCGACCTGCGCGGAGCGAACCTTCAAGGAGCAAGTGTAGGATTTAACGATCGGGTCATGGTGAAGATGGTCGGTGCCAACCTTCAAGGCGCAACGATGCCAAATGGAAAGGTTTACGAAGGTTAAGCTAGCGGGTGTGACGCTTTCAGAATTGCGAAGGCATTGCTAGGAGAAACGATCGGGCGATTCTACGCACTACAAATTCGTAACTTTCCTGAGGGCAACCCAACCCTTTCGGTCGAGTTTCTTTACAATCCGTAACAGTCCTGATATTGTTATAGCAAGCGGTGAAAGCCGCCCATACCATAAACCTTTCGCAATTATAAACACCATGACAACCACCTTACAACGCCGCGAGTCCGCGAACGTTTGGGACCAGTTCTGTGAG
>JAYVVL010000271.1:0-3882 GCA_043787035.1 Synechococcales cyanobacterium | reverse complement strand
TGCGGCTGGTAAATGCTGGACAGTCGGTGGCGGGTTTGTATACCTTCGGGTCGCCGCGTGTGGGCGATCGCACCTATTTCGATCGGTTTAATACGGCGCTCGGTCAAGGATTGAATACAGAGCTAGATGCAGCACCGATCGATCGCGCCTTTCGGATTGTGAACGATGAAGATATTGTGCCGAAGTTACCGTTTAAGGCAACGGGGTATTGTCATGTAGGTGAAAAATATCGCTTTGATACCCAGGGTTGTCTTTGCTTGAATCCTGTTCCACTTGAAGGTTTGATGGCGGCTATTCAGGATGAAATAGAAGATTTGTTGGAGCCAGATTGGGAGGTGATCAATGACCATTATCTGGGGTCCTACAAGATGGTGATTTTGGCAAATCTTCTCCAGTCGATCGCATTAGTGCCTGCATTAGTGCCTGCATTAGTGCCTGCGTTGGTCTAAAAAAGAGAAAAGCGGGCTGACTTTGAGGGTCAACTCGCTTTTTATGTTCTATTTGCTCTATGGGAACATGCGTTAGAACTTACCTTGCACTGGAAGACGAGGTGCCGGATCTTTGGCGGGCATCGGCATCGGCATCGCTTCGGACGGCGGGAGTACGATCTGTGTAGCAGGTGATTGCATAAAGGGCGTGTTACTGCCGCTCATAGGTGGATTGGAGGCCATTTGGGCGGTGGGCAAGAACTGCACCGAACTGTTGAACGGCGACACGAGGTCTGCGGCGCGCAAGGTTGGGGCCGTGTAGGTCTGTTGTTCCTTGAGATAGGTGTAGAGGCGATGAACGCTTCTAGAATCTTCGAGGATGCCATTTTCACTGAACCGGGGAATGCCAAGCAAATGCGCCGATGCGGCAACTCCGCCCAAATCCCGATTTCTCAGGATGCTCTTTTCGTGGTCAAAGAACTCACGTTCCATGGCTTCTTGAAGATTTTCGCTGGGACGAAAAATTTGAACGGAGGGTTCCTCTTGTGCGGTTGCGCGTTGTGCGGTCATGCCGGCGAAGGTGAGTCCTAGGGGTGCGCCCATCAATAGGGTCGCCAAAACTCTCAATTTTATGCTCATACTTAAACTTAATCCTGTAAGTTTTCGCTTTATGGTAGCCGACATTTCCAATAATGACTTAGTTTGCCCGTTATCGACGGCTCTTCTCACAGGTTCTTTCAACACTTTCTTTCGATACTAAGGGTATGACAAAATTAGCTATGAAACAATCTTCTTTTGCTTGGACGACAGCGACTTCTCTTGAAGTGCGCGATGAATTATTAACGTTGCTTTGTCAGGTGGCTTACCAGGAAGGTGATTTTTTGTTGTCTTCGGGGCAGCGCAGCACCTATTACATTAATGGCAAACAGGTGACGCTCCATCCTCAAGGCGCTCTAGCAGTGGGTCGGGTGCTGCTGGATATTATTCCTATGAATACTGTGGCGGTGGCGGGTCTGACCTTGGGAGCTGATCCAATTGTGACGGCGACCAGTGTGGTGGCGGCCTACGAGGGGCGATCCTTGACGGCGCTGATTGTGCGGAAGGAAGCAAAGGGGCATGGGACGCAGGTGTACATTGAAGGGCCGACGTTGCCGGAGGGTGCGCCTGTGGTGGTGTTGGAGGATGTGGTGACGACGGGGCAGTCGGCGATGAAGGCGGTGGAACGATTGCGGGCTGCGGGCTATATGGTAACGCAGGTTATGACGCTGGTCGATCGGCAGCAGGGCGGGGCGGAGTACTATGCGTCTCAGGGTATTGAGTTCCAAGCGGTGTATACCATTGAGGATTTACAACGCCGCTGGAAGGAGTTACATGGCTAGCTCGTTAGCGCAAGAGCACTCGGCTTCGAGGACCGATCGGGGCTTGTTGACGATCGAGGACGACGCGATTGATTTCAAAGAATCCTGCGTCTGTGTTGCCGAGATCTCCGATCGGTTGTAGTGTGCTGGGGTTGATTGGATGGTTGGGTTGAGTCGGGTTGGTAGTGGTGCTAAGGACGATAAGCGTGAGGCTGAGGAGGACGGCGGTGATGGTGTAGCGGGTGATGGTGACTTGGGCAGGGATTTTTGGAGCGGTACCTTGATAAATCTTGTGTAGAACCCTTTTGCTACAACAACAACTCGATCGGTATCGCGGGTCAGGACTAAAATCAGACGGATCAATCGGGCCGATCGCGTCCTACAATCGGGGAGAAGGTTTTGAGCAGTCATCATGCGATCGTCACGAGATGTCTTCACGTGGTTTCAGGAGTCGGCGGCGTTTATCACATCGCCTCGTGATTTGCGGCAGTTGGGGACGGCGCTGCTTCGGGGTCGCAGGGGGGGCGGGCTGGCAGCCATGGGAGGCGGGCTGCTAGTGCTGTGGAATGCGCCATTGGTGATTTCGACGGGGGCGGGAATGGGGACGATGGTGTTGATGTATTTGCTGCAAGATGAGGAGTGGCGGCGCAAGTTGCCTGAGGTGAATGAGCAAGTGAAAACGCAGATGGAGAGCTGGAATCGTCCATTTGTGTGGAGCGCTGTAGCCGGGGGAAGTGCGGCGTTTATGACCTATTTAGCCCTGTCGGCTTGGCTGGAGACGGACTCGCACTGGTTGGCGACGGGGATTTTGGTGCAGGGGGTAATGACGGCTGGGGTCTTGGGGCTGGGGGTGCGGCAGGCGATCGGAGGATCAAAGGCTCGATCGTTTGACCCGAAAGTTAGAACAGTGGAGTTGGCGTCTTGGGTGCAGATGCTGTCTCATGTGGATGCCACGGCTCGGCTGTTGGCAGTGCGGGAGATGACGGCGATCGCCCTCGGTGAGTCGCTGGTGGAGAAGAAGCAGGTGTTGGAATATTTTCAGCTTTTCTTAGATCAAGAGTCTGAGGAGATGGTGCGGGATGCGGTGTGGGAGGGGTTTGAATGCTTGGGGCTAGAGGCTGTGGGACTTGTGGGACAGCGCGATTTGCAGTTGGTAAACGCTCCGGAAGGACCCGTGGTGAAGCGAATTGGAGCGGTGCTAGAGAATGAAGAATTAAGAATTGAGAGGAGTTAGGCATTTATTCTCAATTCCCTAGTTCTCCCTGTTGGGTCTAAATTCAGTGTAAATTTTGAGAGATCTAAATTTTACTGTTCCTTTTCCCATGACTTCAAAGCGCATTTTTGTGACAGGTGCCAGTGGTTGCATTGGTCACTATCTCGTGGACCAACTCATTCGTCACACCGATCACGAGTTATTCCTGTTAGTGCGCAATCCTGAAAAACTAAAGTTAGATATTACGGTTCGATCGGGCATTCATATTCTTGTAGGTGACGTTCGAGACATTGAACAACACCAGGCTCTTCTCGCGACTGTGGACACCGCCATCCTCACGGCCACCTCTTGGGGCAATGCTGAAGAGACGTACACCATCAACGTCCTCAAAACCCTAGAGCTACTCAGTTTCCTCGATCCAGAGGTCTGTAGCCATATCCTTTACTTCAGTACGGCCAGCATCCTCGACAGCCAAAATCACCCTCTCAAAGAGGCTGGAGAACTAGGTACGGACTACATCCGCACCAAATATCAGTGCCACGAAAAACTTACTGGTTCCCCGTGGAAAGATAAAATTACAACGCTCTATCCGACCGTTGTCTTCGGTGGAGACCAGAATTTCCCAAAATCCGCTGTGAGTGCTGGAATGGCCGATGTGGTCAAATGGATTCGGCTCGCTAAGTTTTTAAAGGCCGATGGTAGCTTCCACTTTAGTCATGCTTACGACATTGGCCAAGTGGTGTGTCATCTCGTGGACCATGTGCCTCAACCCGGCGATCGACGGGATATTGTCACAGGGCACGATCGCTACAGCATTCAACGTCTGATTGAAGAAGCCTGCGCTTATAGTCACCAATCTATTTATTTTCAATTTCCGCTTAAC
>JAYVVL010000270.1:0-3891 GCA_043787035.1 Synechococcales cyanobacterium | reverse complement strand
GCGATCGTTGTCGAAGGCGATCCAGTCGGACAAGTGATGTTTTACGGACGCGGTGCAGGTGCAGGTCCCACAGCAAGCGCTGTAACAGCGGACCTGCTGAATATTGCAGCTCTGTTAACCGTGGGCCGTCATGAAGCAACGCATCCAAACGGAAAGCCTATGCTCGATCCATTGCTTGCTTGTTCTTACCGGGAGTACTGCACGATCGCATCGCCCGAAGACTTGCGATCGTCGTTTTATGCGCGGTTTTTGACCCAGGATCTTCCAGGCGTGATTGGGAAACTTGGAACGTGCTTTGGCGATCATCAGGTGAGCTTAGAATCCATTGTTCAAGCAGGCATTAAAGACGGACTCGCCGAGATTGTCGTCGTCACCCATGAAGTGCGAGAAGGTGATTTCCGATCGGCCCTCGCTGAGATTGAAACGTTACCTAGTATCTCTAAAGTCGCCAGTGTACTGCGCGTATTGGCCTGATCTTTTGCGATCGCAGGACGTTCTTTTACATGACGGCAATCGCAGCGCATTCACGACACTGCGATTGCGGGACGATCGTTAGCTTGCGATCGGCATTGCGTTTGGCGTTGCTGTTGTCTTTGTGCGAACGGGGCGTTTGCGATCGGACTTTTTCTTCAGCCCAATGGCGCGGGTTTCGTTGCTATCAGCTCCAAACTGTCCACGAACGACTTCTTTCATGGCCAAGATAGCATTGTGGAAGTCCCATTCGGCAGCGCGGGCGGCGTCAACTGAGGCTTGATATAGGGCTAGGCATTCTTTTTCAGCTTGACGACGAAGCTGGAGCGATTGATACGCAGACTGAAGTGCTTCAGGGGTTGCTTCGGCGCGGCTAGTGGCGTAGGTTCGGATGCTACCCAGTCCGTTCAGCGCGTCCATGTCTTGTTGGAGCAGTTGAGGTGTGATTTTGCGGTTGGAAGTGTTGGTGGGCATGATGCACCTTTTGAATATAACTTTACTGGCTTAATATGCCCGATCGCAGGTCGAGGGCGATCGGTTGTTTGTCGCAAGTTGCTCAGCCAAATGTCTAAATGCAGGGGTGACAATGGTGTTGTTGAGCGTGCTTGAAGCATGTGCGAGGGCAACGATCGTATTGTTAGGCTTGCTTATCGTGTTGTCGATCGTGCTTATAGGATTGTCGGGCTTGCTTATCGTGTTGTCGATCGTGCTTATTGTGTTGTCGGGGCTGCTTTTAGAGTTGTGGAGGGTGGATGAGGGATTGCGATCGTGCTGGGAGGTGTTGCGATCGGTGAAGTTTGAGCTTGGGGTGTCCGTATTTGGGTAGATGGAGGGGAATATGCTACTTATAATAGAAATAGAGTGAGTTTAGCTTTTGTAAATCCTATAGTGGGGTCTGATGATGACGAAGTTAGTGGAGTTTGAGGTTGGGGATGGGCACACGGTCTTTATTGAGGTGGAGGATGTGGCTTCGGATGAGATTAAGCCTGTGTCTAAGTTGCCGGGTGCTTTAGCATCGAAGGCTAGTCAAACTTTGGGGGAGGCGTTGGACCATATTGCGCCGATGGTGCGGACGATGCGGGGTCGGCTGAATAATGTGACGGAGCCAGGGGATGAGGTGGAGGTGAAGTTTGGGGTAAAGCTGAGTAGTGAGATTGGGGCGGTGATTGGGAAATTGGGTAATGAGGTGAACTATGAAGTGACGTTGAAGTGGAAAAACAGATGAGCTTCGGGATTGATGATTACGAAAAGGCGATCGTTCGTATCTGGCGGCAGGATGGCGAAAGCGTAACTGGGACGGGCTTTCTCGTTGCACCCGGTTATGTTCTGACCTGTGCGCATGTGGTTTTGGAGTCGATCGGCATTTCACAAGCTGATTTTGAGAAGCATTTGGAGCGACCGACACAACGAGTTGCGCTGGATTTTCATATTTTTGATGAGCCAGAGAAGATTCAAGCAGAAGTGGTGGATTGGTTGCCATACCGCGTGGATGGTGATGACATTGCGGTATTAAGGCTGCTGAGGGCTGAACCGAAGCAGGCAAAGCCAATTCCATTGAGGGCGGTGGGTCGTGCGGAACTCGAAAATGAAAAGCATTTAGTGTATGGATTTGGTCAAGCGGGTAAAGTCCCGGTAGGTGGACGGACGGATGATTATCGTCCTAAAGCGAACGTGGCAGGGGGACGGTTTCTCTTATGTAAGCTCCATGATTCTAATGATGAAACGATTCAACCCGGATTTAGTGGCTCTCCCGTGTGGAATGAGGCGAGAAAGTGTGTGATTGGGATGATCGCAACGGCAACAGAAAAGCAATGCAAAGCCTATGCTATTCCAACGGAGAGACTCAATCCGAGTTTGTCAAAAATTAGTGCATTTTGTCTGCATGATGTGTTGGTGCGGAGTTTGAAAGATTGCCCGGTGGATGAGTCCTATCTGTTGAAGGGGACGATCGATGGAGTATTACAGAACTGTCACCCCAATAAAATAGGTGACGATTGGCAAGCGCAGTTGATTGAGCTTCTAGATCTGCCGCCGAATGCGGGATGGGAAGCGGAAGGGCGATTGGTGCAGTTTGTGCTGCAATTAGTGCGGGTGGATGAGATTCCGGAAGCGGTGTACGATCGATTAAAACAATGGGTAGAACATCGATCGTTAGACTTTGCCGCATTGCTAGAACGAATCACTCGTGAGATGAAAGGAAAGAAAATCTCGTTAAGTAATGTTTGTAAGAATGTGATGGTGATCGTTGACCCCGTTGAGACTGCTGCTGATCAGGTCCGCCTATCCCTATGGCAAGTTTTCGATCATGAAACTAATGATCCATACAATGCTCTAAAACTCATTTCCGAGAAAGTGATTTTAATTGATCGATTACCTCAGTTTATCTGGCAGACGATGGGAGATACATTTGGCAATAAAAAGCCGATCATTCATTACTTTGTAGCCCGATCATCATTCTGTTGTGACACAGCAATCACGCCGTTTGGTCGTCGAGAAAGGGGATTAGGTTGCGACTATCCCTTTGTGATTCGGACCAATTTGAACACTTGCCCAACAGGTCGGCGCTACCATGCCAATTGGACTGAGAAGTGGGAAAACATTCAACGGGTACTGAATCATCCGATGGGAGATGTCATCCGATCGATTAATTGCTCATTGCCTGAAAAAGAGATTCTTGAAGAAATGATGGATTTGAATGCTGCCATTCTTCAAGAGTGTGATGATGTCGGAGATCTCTTCGAGCTAGTTGCAGAAGATACAGCTTTACTTGTGGCGTTGTGGTCGCGGGAACCTTTATTTCAGGAGAGATTAGCTGATATGCTGGATTGCGAAGTTCATGCATTGCGCGATCGGATTCGTCAGGAACGCGATCAGGCTCATCAATCGAGGTCACAAGATTCTTTAGGGAATCACTTGAGTTTGGTGTGGGAGGATCCTAAAATTATCCCCCCGGATATGCGATTTGGGTCGTAAGCTGGTTTATAAGGATGAGTGGAAATCATGAGTGATGAAACGATGAAGCCTTTTCATCCTGTGTTTACGGGCAATGGAAAAGAACGCATTCAGCCGGGAGATCTGCTGGGGTTGCCGCCTGCGCCAACTTGGAGACGGGCCGATCGGCGAAAGAAAGAACGGGGTGCGACATTTCAGGCGACTTCGGAAGAGATTGAGATGGTGAATGCGGCGTTGTATTTGCGGCGTCCGCTGTTGGTGACGGGGAAGCCGGGGACGGGGAAGACTTCGCTGGCCTATGCGGTGGCGCGGGAACTAGGGCTGGGGGAGGTGCTGTATTGGGGAATTACGACGCGGACGACGTTGAAAGATGGGTTGTATTTGTATGATGCGATCGCCCGGTTGCAGGATGCGAGTCGGACAGGAGAGGGAGGCGATCGGTTTGAAAATATTGGGGACTATATCCGG
>JAYVVL010000269.1:0-3912 GCA_043787035.1 Synechococcales cyanobacterium | reverse complement strand
ACGCTTACGAACCTGCTGACGGAGATCGGCTGAAATACTCACGCTGACTGAGGCATGATTAACGCCTGCTGTAACTCAAAAATTTCCTGCCGTAAAATAGCGTTTTCCGATGACACTTGCCGGATTTCCTGAGAGACAGCGCTAATTTTTTCCAAAGACGCATCAATCTTCGCTTGTAAAGCCACACAATCGATAGCAGCCCCAGGCATCTTCAGCAATCGTGATTCTTGGGAATCCTTCTCTGCATACCAAGCCTCAAGTTGCTCTGTTTCCATAGAACTCAGAGCTTCGCCTCGGCTCGATCGACTGTGCAATAACCCACCTAACTGATCTGAAATCATGATGAAATCAAGCCTCCTATTTCATCCAAGCATCTTTACAGTATAGCGCAATGTATAATTTTCTTAGCTGAATAACGATCGAACTCGTTCATACTCCGCTCGAATCGCCGTAGTAGGCAAATGATTTAAGCGTGTTTCCAAAACGATGGGAATGCCTGTGGGCAAACGCTCGCGCCAAGGAATCCACCATGTTTTATCCATAATCCGAGAATGTAAATCATGTTGTCCATCATTATCAGAAATATGAATCTCAGAGAGTCGGTCAGCGATACAATCAATGACCTTCAACCGTTCTTCAATCCGATCGTCCCAGCCAATATTTAAGTGAGACAGATCCAACACCCACTTTAAATCTGGCCTTGCCGATCGCAATGCTTGAATCGAAGTTAAGCAATCTAAAAAATATCGTTGTCCCGATTCCTTTGATGAGGCATACATCGTTTCCACTGCTAACTCAATCTGTCGCTGTTTACAAATCGCATCCAGTCTCTCCAGATTGGCTAAAAACTGTTGCCATGCCACCTCACGTTGGCAAAGCCTCCCGGAACGGGAATTGCCCTCATACTGCCCAGGATGAACAGAATAAGCTGTAATCTCCTGCTGTGCTAACCAATCCGCCATCCGTTCAAAATAGTCCATGTTCAGCGGCAACGCCAGATTAAAGGGTCGATGCCGGGATTCCCACACAAATGCATGATGTGCCCGAAATTGCATTCCTTGTTGACGAAAGGTTTGAATCGCGATCGAGGCATCTGCATCCGGTTTGACCTCGATCGCCAACTCAACCTTCTGCACTCCTGCTTCAGCAAAGACGGTCAACGCTTGCCGAGTAGACACTCCGCCATAGGCAGACAAACTCACATAAAGATCCATTAGTCCTCCTTTTTAGGCTGTGTGGAATCGTAGATAAAGCTTACCTGTCGAGGTTCCAATGCTAAGAGGGATACAGCATACAAGACGAGGTAGCTGATCTCCGCCAATACAATTTCATCCTGTAGACTCATTGTTTTTGGGTACCATAAATCCTCTAAATACGACTCTAGCTGTTCCAATTGATCGCGTTGAGAACGGTCATGTCCCCGATTCATTTCGTATACCCGTTTGAGCAAGATTCGTTCGATCTTCATCGAGCTTTCCCCCCATTTCACTTGAATGGAATAACCGAAACTCGTATGGGTGTTTTCATCATCATAGTCATCCGGATCGATCGTCATTTCATAGTTAGAAACCTTCAATGGCTGTTCAGCCTGATTGAGCGACCAGTCCAAGGGATTGGCTGAAAGCTTAATGGCTGATTTAGTCCGCCAAGATTGGCTCTTTTTGGGTGGAAGTTGGTCAACAAAACCTTGAAACCCCGAGGTCTTCAGCAAAAAACAAGCATCCGTCTCAATTGCCTGCTTCAACTCTGCCAATGCTGAAACCTGGTTCTCAACCAAGACCGCTTCCTGTTCCCTTAATCGAGCAATTTCGGTGTGAACCTGTTGTTCAAGCTGATGAATCTGGGATTCAAACTCGGCTGAATGAGACTGGATAAGCTGATGGTAGCGATCGAGCAAGGCAATTCCGTTCGTCATTAGGGTCGTACTCCTAGCGAATTAATAAGAACTAGTGTACTATTTGTTTCAACGTATGGAATACAAAATTTATGGCACTGATTGAATATCTAGAACGAGATGATTGGGCGGATGTGCTTCGTAGAAGTTTCGAGGTCGCGATCGCCCTCCTGTAAACCGATCGCTTCGGTCTAACGTCCAGTGCGGTGGATGACGTCAGAGGCGGGTTGGCGAGTGGCGGCGTGAGTCGTGTTCGGCTCCACCTTAATCGTCAGATGAAGGACTGTCGGTTCACCGCCGATCGGCAACGCGAGGAGGATTCGTCGGAGACAAGCCCCTTTGAAATTTGGATGTTCTCAAAGGGGTATTCTCAGGAAACGATCGATGTAATGGCGCAAAAATCGATCGATGGCTCATCCAGAAAGGGTTACGCTTGCCTGCATGAGTCATCGCCCCACCGTGGACTTGATTAATATCTGCCACAGGATTGCCAGTAATCATGATTGGCTTCAATTTCATTAATCAGGGCTGAAAAATGCGCCGGAGTCGGTGCGGGACTTCGGCGCAGAATTGGGTGATGGAGTGTGATGGGACGTTTTGATGTCCGTGGAATCTTGTTCATAGTGCCCAAACAGTAAGGTTTGAGCATCAGCGCGATCGCGCCTGCAAGCGATCGATGGGAACTTTCATCGTGCGGGATGGGTAAATGTTGCCGAAATAGTACATATTACCTATTATAGAGGCGAGATTATCTTCGAGCATTCATCATGTTCTCATCAGCGCCCATCCACTATAAAGTCACTCAATCGCCAATGTCCCTTGAGCTATGGCGACTGAACGATCTGGATTATCACAATTTACGGGAACTCAGCTTTCGGATCCAATTTAATGAGGGATTTAAGATTCGCTTGATCGGTCAGGAACTCGGTTGCGATGATGCACTGAATCTTCCCAGAGCCTATTTAGCGTTGCGATCGTTGTTTGGGTTGAGTTCACAGCGATTGGATCATTCCTCACAGACATTTGCATTTCCGCTTCTAATGCAAATTAAGAAAGAATCGCGATCGTTTAATTATCTTTTAGTGATTGAAGATATTAAGGGCAGCATTTACTTTATGATTCATCGAGTGATGGATTGTCAGGAATATCAGCACTTTGACCCATGGGATCACCATAAGCCCATTGAAGAGGAACTGAATCAAACCGAGATTGAGGAACTGATTACCTATTTCTGGGGCTATTTAAAATTTACGGCGCAACAATTATTAGTGGAGCCACAAACCATTCAGCCGTTTGTCCATCAAGTGGATGCTAGCCAGATCATCTATGGATTTTGGGATGGTGAATGTGTGGAACTGGAAGTCGAAGAAGATGAGGACTACGAGGAAACTGCCTTTCGTCTGCGATCGCAATATGAACCGGAAGTGGAAGAATCGGGTGTGAATTTAAATGATGTCCAAAGATTGATTCAGTCGATTACCTCGTAGTGATGCTCACGCTCCCCACCTATAATCCATTGCCGATCAACGCCAGCTCTGACGCAAAAAGGGGCGCTCGCGCTTCGGGGATGGCGCGATCGCGCAGGGTTGCCTCTGTTCAGAACTATGATGATTTAACGCATTGTTATCCTGACGACTCTAATTCGGTAAACGTCCATGTCCCTATCCATGCGCTTCTCTCGAATTGCAAAATTAGGAATCCTCTTGACGATCGCGTCCGTGATCCCTTGGCTCCTGCTGCTTGTCCTGCCATTCTTGCCATTGTCCCTGACGGAACGGGCGATCGCAGCAGCGGGTTTATTGGTGTTGGCAGAGGTGATGTTTTGGGTGGGAGCAGTGTTGGCGGGGCATGAGGTGGTCCGGCGATTCCGGCAGAAGCTGAATCCAAAAAAGTTATGGAAGCGCATGGGCGATCGCGTTCGGCGACTGTGGAGCGATCGTTAAAAGCTTGGAGTAAACATGAAGAAAAAGACGATCGCATCAATAGTTATTTTGTACTATCAATACGATCGTGCATTT
>JAYVVL010000268.1:0-3915 GCA_043787035.1 Synechococcales cyanobacterium | reverse complement strand
ACTTCGGGAGTGAGTTCTTCTTCAGTGAGTCCGTAGAAGTCGGCGAGAATCGTTTTTTCTAAGCTAAGCCGTTCTTGAGGTGATAGAGATTCTTGGTTTTCTAAGGCGACTCTTTCACCTAAAGAAAGCATGGGCGCTTGGACGATCGCCTTGGCTTCGGCTTCTTTCAACTCCCGTCTAATTATTTTGAGTTGTTCCTGGGCGACGGGGTTGGTTTCGAGGTCTATAACTTTGACCTGATTGCCTTCGTAGCGGAGTCGAACTTTGAGGGCCGATCGTAAGTTCTGCATCGATCGGTGAGTAGACGCTGAAATCCTAGCCCAGAGGTTGAGATGCGGATCACCTTGCCAATCGTAATTGGTTAAATTATCTTGGGCGTCGGGCGTGAGATCGTTCCAAAGTAGATTTGAGATGGCTTGAGTTCTCCGTTGATGGACCCTCTTGAAGCGTCTCAAAACAGTTCATTAGCGGTTCATTTGCAATCTCTGGTAGTTCAGTCCGCAGATCGCGCGCAGCAGGAACTTGAAGCACTGGATCTCACGATTTATGAGCAGGTTGAACTTCCTGCGGCTCAAACGGCTGTCCAACGAGTTTTGGCCTCAGACGTCAGCATTGAGCAATTAATGGTGAAAATGCTGAAGGAAGAAATTCGGAACAAGCCAAGGCGATTGGGTGGGATGGTGTTGCAAGCGGTGGGTCACTTTCGGGTCCCGACCTTGCAAGGGATTGAAACGCGATATGCCCTCCCCTCGGGAGACTAACCCGGTCGCTGAACGAGTTTTGAACGATCGAAACCCAGTTCAGCGGTCGGTCCATCCTATTCAAAAGGACGATGCCATTATGCGGCCCTGGATTGCTCGAATATTACCGAACTCGAACGTAAGGGCGGCAGCGACTGGCATTAGTGCAGGCTTGCTGTTGCTGGGCAGTTTTACCGTTGCGGTCGATTTGGATTTATTACCGGAGTCCCGTCGCCCGAACGCTTGGCATTGGTTTTTGGGTTTGTCGATGTCGAGTTTGGCCTCGATTGGGACATTGACGAAACTTGACCAATTACAAGATCCTCAGGGCGATCGATCCGGTTTGCGTTTTTTAAGTGGCGTTCAGCGAAACGGTTCACTTTATGAACGAACGACAACGCAATTGGCGGTTCATTTATTGGCGATCGAACCGGGAACCCAGGAATTTCAATCGTTCACGGTTGCAAGTGCTGATGTCATGAACCATATCGATCGTTAAATCTAGGATCGCTCTAATGGGCTGAAAATGGCATGTTTATGTGACGCTTGAGTCGATTTTCATCAGTCCCAGGCTATCTTCAACAGTGTTTGCCTGATTGGTCGATATTCGACATTGAAGTCAATGCCATCTATAACTGGTAATGCTATCGGTAAGGGTACCTGAAGATGATTCAACTTCTTGCAGACAATATTGACCAACTTGATCTGGCTCTTGATCAACTTGCAATGAAAGATAGGAATTTTGACCGATTTGCAATTCTTTTAATTGACAATGTTGTTGAGCTAACGCTACACAGATATGCAAAAGATCAACAAGTCCTTGAGCAAAGCGGCTCATCATCTTGTGATCCTAAAAAGATGAGAAAGGCTCTCGAAAATTATTTTGGAGATAAAGTTGATTTCGCGGAAAAACAGGAACTAATCAATTAGAATACCTCTAAATCAATCCAGAAACTCCATGATTTTCGGAACACATCCTACCACCAAGGTTTAAGATATGAGGGAGTTTTGCACTCCCTAGCGATATTTTACTTTCGGAACACGTGTACTTTACTCAAGGCGTATAAGCCTCCTTTTTGGATGTGGAATGGCTCGGATAAAATTTCTCACAGAGCTATGAAATATTTAGGCACACTTTCCGCCGGTAATCCGTCAGACTATTTTATGGCTGCATATGAAAGATTAGATGAATTAGTAGCATTAATAGAAGAAGATTTAATTCGTGATTTAGCAGACGATATGAGTCGCTCAACTGATTCAATGAATGAAAATATCTGTTTGATAGCAAATAATGATGTAGACCATAGAAAAAGGGATGCGGCGGTTATTTTTAGGCAATCATATTATGAGTCCGAAAATAGTAAAGAGATAACAAATTCTACGGCTGAAAATCCTAAGAAATCCAAAAAAACTAAAAGAGATAATTGGTTAGAGGCAGAATCAGGAAAAGAGTTTCTCGAATGGCTTATCTCTGATTATAACTGGTCTGTGAAAAGCGATCCTATTCTAGGGTGGCGATCGCAGCACAAGACTCTTAAGAATCAGACGAACTACCATGAAGTGCTTGAACAATACTGTAACTTCATGCGCAATACATATAATATTAGATTGGCACTTGAGGAATCAGCAGACGCATTGGATTATTTTATCGAAATGGAAAGCGAGATCACGCGTGGAAAATGAAGAATTCGAGATAATTCTTGAGGTAAGGTTCTAAATTCCCTCATAACAACAGAATTGATTATTCTGTTAACTAAAATATACCCATAAATATCAGATACAGAATATGCAGTATGTGGATTAATCACTCTAATGATTGAGGAAGAAAACGATCTTGCTCAAATCCAAAGAGAACCAAGACTTAGCTGGAATCTACAAATTGCAAGAGTTAGGCATTTGGAAAATTCTCTATAACGGCATCGATTGGAAGCAATCTCAAGTCACGGTCAGTCGGACCGCCTTTTCTAAAGCACTGTCTAAATCTGCTAGCACTTGAGCTTCATTGCCCCGTTATGAAAGCGATGGGGCTGGGTATCACGGGCAAGGTGCGAGGAGCATCGACAAACTATGTCCATTTTTTCTACAGCAATTACGATCGCAGGAGTCGTGAACATGGAACGCCGAGAGTTTTACAGTTGGCTCGTATTCACGGTTATCCTCTGTGGATTTTCCATCCTGGCCGCGATCGCCTTTCTAATGGGTGCAGATTACGGCGTGGGTTTAGGTTTTCTGATTGCATTGCTTTGCGGGACGGCCTTTGGCGGTTATGACACTTGGACCATTCAGCAACAGTGGGACCGTGATAACGGTCGATTGCAGCGCCGACAATTACCGATTCTTAGACGCCTGACGAGTCCTAGCGATCGTGAATATTGGGAATCCATTCAACGAGCGCGGGAAGTGGTGATCCAATGGCCTTAGCGAGAGCGGAAGATTGTGTCCAAGCAGGTCATTGCCGAGACTGCGGCGCAAGTCACAATCTGTTGAAAGAGTATCCTTGGGATCCGATGCTTCACCGATCGGGCTGTTCAGCTCAGCAAGTGAAAGCCCAATTTGATGAAATTCGACTGGCTCCTATGGTCGAACTCTTACAGTGTGAAGAGGAGCAAATCTTTCTCGATCGCCTACAAGGTTCCGCACGGGATTATCTAATTCAGTGTGTGCGTTATGCATTAGCAGAATGTGGGGAACAGGCCGATCGGTCGATGATTCTGCTTTATATCGCGCAGGAATATCAGTGTTTTGCTTGGCAACAGGAAAGTCGTTATGGTGCGATCGAACTGGGCCGAAAGCTGATTCAGGAAGTAGATTTGGAATTAGTGACCCCTGAACCCAATGCGCTATCGCATTGAAGCGTGAACCATATTTATAGCCCAATCCTTTCAAGTGGGCGAAGGAGATATCGATCATGGAAATGATTAATTCGACGGGTATAAGTTCGATCGATTGGCTTATCCCTCAAGGAAAGTCACTGTTCAAGACGCTGACCTCTGAAAAGATGCAACGGAGAGTACGGGCGATCGTCCTGCTTCTTTTAATCCTAGTGCTGCTGTTCATTGTGGGTATGATCAAAACGATTCAAATCTCGTTGCAGCTTGCATACCAAGAATTCGAGTCAGCGTTGCGAGAGGTAGAACCCGTAGAAATTTCAAACTCTCAAGAATCTGAGCCTGTA